>WRBU01000021.1 GCA_009784355.1 Defluviitaleaceae bacterium | reverse complement strand
CTTGTCCGTCTGGTGCTATGGATTTATTAGGTTTTACAAATATGCAGATAGCCGCGGAGGTGGATGCGATATGTTAGAGAATTGGAAACCAAATATTGTTGCTTTTGCTTGTAATTGGTGCAGTTATGCTGGGGCAGACCTAGCAGGAACTAGCAGATTGAGTTATCCGCCAGAGGTTAAAATCATAAAAGTTCCGTGTAGTTGCCGTGTTGACCCTATTTTTGTGATGCGGGCTTTTGGCAGGGGTGCGGATGGCGTTATTGTTTGCGGATGTCATCCCGGCGACTGTCATTACAGCACGGGGAATTATTACGCCCGCCGCCGTTTTACGCTGCTTTTTTCTTTGCTGGAGTTTATGGGCATAGAAAAAGACCGTATGCGCCTTGAATGGATTTCTGCCGCAGAAGCCACAAAATTTGCGGCTGTTATGAACGAATTTACACAAAAAATATATGAGCTTGGACCAAACAGCCGTTTGGTAGATTTGCGCAATGTTCCAGATGGGCAAGCGGACAACTGGGCTGTTACCCACACCTACCCCACTCCATACCAATTTCCGCCCATTGATACTGCGCATGAACCAAAAATCAAAGACACACAAGAAAAAATGCGTGCAAGGGCGAAAGAGCTGCTTGAAAGCGGCGAGGTTGACCGTGTTTTAGCATGGAAAAAAGGCGATTTTGAAACCATGCCAGAGCCCGCTTTTTTCACGACCGTATCCCAGTTGGATGAGCTTGTCTACAGTCGCTTTTGCTCGTCAAATTTGAGCAAATATTTGATGGTTGCCCCGTGGCTTGGCGGCAAGCAAGAAACCTTTGCAAAAACCGCTATTTTTTTAAAGCCTTGCGACAGTTTTTCTTTTAACCAACTGCTAAAAGAACATCGAACAAAGCGTGAAGCGGTGCACATTATCGGTATTGGTTGCGGCGGTGTTGTAGCCGTGGAAGAAATGGAAGAAGTTGGCTTATATGAAAAATGCACGGTTTGTACAAAAGTTGACCATCCCGTATATGACGAGCTTATTGGCGAGCAAATCGAGAAAAAACCTATGGAGGGTCGTTTTGATGTTGTTGAGCAATTAGAGAAATTGACCTGCGAAGAACGTTTTAAATACTGGCAGGGACAGCTTTACAAATGCATTCGTTGCAATGCCTGCCGCAACACTTGCCCTGTTTGCAACTGTAAAAAATGTGTGTTTTCAAGCGACAAATACGACATTGCATCAAAAGTAAATGTAACCGATTTTGAAGGGCAAATGTTCCACATTGTTCGTGCTTTCCATGTTGCAGGGCGTTGCAGTGATTGCGGCGAATGTAGCCGTGTTTGCCCTCAAGGCATACCGCTGCATCTTTTAAACCGCAAATTTATTAAAGATATAAATGAGTTTTACGGGGAATTTCAAGCAGGGCTTGATATTGATGCTCCAGAACCCCTAACCAGCTTTGATGCATCGAACGATGCTGTTGGTCATCAAAAATTGTAGGAGAGAATATGACACAAATATTTGACCAGATGGCATCGTGGTTGCAAGACCCCGCTGTTGTCGCTTTGATAATTATCGCATGTGCTCTGGTGCTTTATATCACAGAATTAATACCAATAGCTGTAACTTCGGTTTTGGCTTGTCTTGCCCTTGCCATTTTTGGGGTAATTACACCCGCTACGGCTTTTAGCGGATTTGCTAATGATATGGTTTTTCTTATCGTAGGCATGGTTATAGTGGGCAATGCTTTGTTTGAAACGGGCATTGCACAAATGATGGGCAAAGGCATTATTCGCATTGTGGGCGGCAATGAGAAACTTTTTGTTGTGGTACTGATTTTGATTGCCACAATCCCTGCGGCATTTTTAAGCAACACGGCGGCGGCGGCAATGATGCTTCCTGTTGCGGCGGCGGCTGTTGCGGCTTCAAATGGAAAATTTTCTAAAAAACGTACATTTATGGTGGTTGGTATTGCTGCCGTTACCTCTGGCGGACTTACGCTGGTTGGCTCTACTCCGCAACTTATTGCTCAAGGTCTTTTAGAGGATGGCGGACACGAGCTCATGGGTTTTTTCGACCTAGCCATCATAGGTGCGCCAATTATTGGGCTTTTGCTTCTATATTACCTCACCATAGGGCGTAAAATACTTGCTAAAACTGCCGAAGAAGGCGAGAGTGCGGATGAAGATGAAGCATTAAAAGTTCAAGAAGTTGAGCGCAGCCCAATAAAAATAGCAATAACCCTTGGAGTTTTGGTTTTTTGCATTATCGGCTTCGTACTTGACTTTTGGTCGCTTGGTGTTGTTGCGATGCTTGGCGCAAGTATTTGCGTGGCAACCAGCTGTATATCCATCAAGCGTGTGTATTCCACAATGAGCTGGAATACAGTAGTTGTTATTGGCGGTTCTTTGGGTATTTCTGCTGGGCTTGCTCAAAGCGGTGCCGGCACAATGATAGCCGAAGGCATGGTTAGCTTGCTGGGCGAAAATGTTTCACCATGGCTTGTTACGGCTGGGCTTTCGCTTATCGCTGTTGTTTTGGGCAATTTTATGTCTGCGACTGCAACTGCGGCATTGCTCATCCCCATCACTATATCCATTGCCGTGCAAATGGGCTTTGATGTACGCTCGGTGGTTATTGCTGTTGTAATTGCAAGCAACATTTCTTACGCCACGCCCGTTTCAACCCCTCCAATGACAATGACACTGTCGGCGGGCTATCGTTTTATAGACTATATAAAATTCGGCGGGCTATTTAATATTTTGGCGTATTTACTTGCAATCATTCTATTTCCGCTGGTGCTTAATTTGTAAAGGCAAGTTGTATGTAAAATAAGCCTTTACTTTTTGTATATTGTATGGTATAATACTCCACACGCATTTTTGCAAACATTTTTTGAGGAGTTGATTTTTCTTGGGGGAAGCTGGCAGTACGGGGCTTATAGTCGCCGCTGTACTTTTATTATTCGGCTTTTTATTTTCTATGTCCGAAACATCTTTAACGTCAATATCTAAATTATCTATCCGCACGATGAAAGAGGATGGTAAAAAGCGTGCTGAGCTTGTCGATAAGCTAACAAGCCAAAAAGACCGTCTATTATCATCTATATTGATAGGCAATAATTTGGTTACAATTTTAATTTCTGCCATCGTAACTACTTTTGCTATCAATATTTCAAATTATGAAAACGAAACAAGGGTTGTTGCCATCGCCACCGCAATAACCTCCTTTGTAATTATAATTTTTGGAGACATAATGCCAAAGGTGCTTGCAACCAAAGACCCAACCCGTATAAGCCTTTTTGTGGCACGACCAACTTCTTGGCTTATGTTTATTTTGTCGCCAATTTCGGGCGTTTTAAACAAGGTAATTGGCTGGATGTTTTCTTGGTTTGGCAACAAAGATGATGCTGAAATGCAGGCAGAAAAAGAGCAGGAGCTCGAAACATATATCGAAATGTCTTACGAGGAAGGCGTGCTTCACGAAGACGAGAAAAAAATGATGGATGGTCTTTTTGAATTTAGGGACAATGTGGCAAGGGATATAATGGTGCCGCGTGTGGAAATAATTGCTATTGACCAAGACGCTAACTATGACACAGTTTTAGAGATTTTTAAAAAAGAACAATTTACCCGCCTGCCCGTATACGAGGAAAATATTGACAATATTGTCGGTATACTTATTTTTCGTGATTTTATACTTTCTGATGTACCAAAAAAGGATTTTGACACTACAAAAATTATGCGAAAGCCTTTTATTTCGCTTGAAAATTTGCCAACTCAAGAGCTTTTGGGTCAAATGCGCCAAAAAGGAGTTTCGCTTGCCATCATAGCAGATGAATACGGGGGTACAGCGGGTCTTGTTACCATGGAAGACCTTGTAGAAACGATTGTGGGCGATATTTTTGATGAATATGATTTAGAGGATAAGGAAATTAAAGATACAGAAATAACCTGCATTACAGAGGGTGAAGAATACCGCATTTTAGGCAGTGTTCGTATCGAAGATTTTAACGAGCTTTTAGAGCAATTAGAGCATACCCCCCTTGATACCGAAGATTACGACACCATTGGCGGTTTTGTAATGGGGCTTTTGGGAATAATTCCCGAAGGCAAAGAGGAAATTGCTCACAATTTTATCACATTTATTGTTGAAGAAATGGAGCGTAACCGCATTGGCAGTCTAATAGTAAAAATTAGACCGTTTAGTGGGGAGGAAGATGCCGTTGAGTAATGTTTCCAAAACTATGCTAAAATTAGCTAGTTTACTTTACATCATGCTCGGCATAATAATTACTTACCATATAGCCTTTCGCTGGGCTATATTAAGAGCGTCGCAGCCATGGTATTGGCGGCATATGTTGCAGCAAGCACACGGTCTTTACATGATTGCTCTTGGTGTTCTAGGTATTTTAATGCAACATCGTTATTATAAAAAACCATTGTTAAAGCGACTTTCGATGTTGGACTTGGGTTTTGTATTTATTGTTTGGCGGCAACGAAGCATTAAATATACTCATTTATCTCCCTGCACCGATTTTATACATAATTTCAACTCACAAATTAGGTCAAATGTAGTGCAACTATTAATCTTAAAAATCAAAAAAGGCGAGCAGAGAAATTTCTGCTCGCCTTTTGCGTTTTTTCGTGTACTGATTTAGAAAATTGAGTAAGCAACGATTACGCTAACAAATACCATCGCTACGGTTGTTACCATTTTAAACAAAGTGTTGATGGAAGGACCTGTTGTGTCTTTAAACGGGTCGCCTACGGTGTCGCCTATAACAGCCGCCTTGTGGCTTTCGCTGTTTTTGCCGCCGTGATTTCCTGCTTCAATGTATTTTTTCGCATTGTCCCACGCACCACCAGCATTTGCCATGAAAATTGCCACAACAAAACCAATAACAGTAGAACCAGCGATAAGACCAATGATGCCTTCTACACCAAAGACAAGCCCTGTGAGTATCGGCGTTACAACACCCAAAGCGGTTGGAGCTACCATCTGTTGTAAAGCAGATTTTGCGCAAAGGTCAACACACTTTTCGTACTCTGGCTCAGCTTTGCCTTCCATTAGCCCAGGGATTTCTTTAAATTGCCTACGAACCTCAATAACAATGCTTTGTGCCGCTTTTTTAACAGCAGACATAGTCATGGCAGAGAATACGAAAACAAGTCCGGCACCAATGAAAACACCCATCAAAAGGCTTGGGTTAGCTATGGAAAGGTCAAGGTCAGCCATAGTAAAACTGCCCGCTTCGTATCCATAGGTTTCTACACGCAAATTATCAATGGCTCTTACAGCCAATTTTATGAAAGAAATTAAAAGTGCAAGGGATGTCAAAGCAGCAGAGCCAATAGCAAATCCTTTGCCCGTAGCCGCTGTCGTGTTACCAATAGAGTCAAGAGCGTCTGTACGCTCACGCACAACTGGGTCAAGACCAGCCATTTCTGCAATACCGCCAGCATTGTCCGCAACAGGACCGTAAGCATCACATGCAAGGGTCAAACCAAGTGTGGAAAGCATACCAACAGCCGCAAGACCGATGCCGTAAAGTCCGTGAGAGAAAGTGAACTCCGTCGCTTCACCGCTGAAAAATCCTTGACCGCCAAACACACCGCCAGCCGCAATAAACGCCACTACAACAGCCGCAATTACTATCAAAATCGGGGCAAGCGTTGATTTCATGCCAAGCGAGATACCGCCGATTATGAATGTAGCAGAGCCTGTTTCGGAGCTTTCTGCCAATTTCTTCGTTGGCTTATAGTGCGCCGACGTGTAATACTCTGTAAAATATGCGATAAAGCAACCTGCTACAAGACCAGCCAAAATGGCTATATAAAGCCCAAACCAATGCTCGGCACCCATTACAAAGTATGTTACAGGAGCAAAACCAATGGCGGCTATAATTGCAGCACCATATGTACCAAGACGAAGCGTGCCAAGAAGCTGTTTTTGAGTAGCTTTTTCTTTTGTGCGGATGAAGAAAGTCCCTATAAGGGATGCGATAACACCCACAACAGCCAAGCCAACAGGCAAGAACATTGATGCAAAAATCATACCTTCACCAGCATTCATAAATGCGGCATAGCCAAGAGCAATAGCGGCGTGCATGGACTTTATATAGCTTTCATAAAGGTCAGCACCCATACCTGCTACGTCACCCACGTTATCGCCCACGTTGTCAGCGATAACCGCTGGGTTTCTCGGGTCATCTTCGGGAATTCCTGCCTCAACCTTACCAACAAGGTCTGCGCCAACGTCTGCAGCTTTGGTAAAAATACCGCCGCCAACACGTGCAAAAAGTGCAAATACCGCAACACCAACACCAAACATAACCATATTGTCCGCAATTTCTGTTGGGGATAGGTCAAATACAAAGCGCAAGACTAAAAACCATGCGGAAACATCCAACAAGGATAGACCTACTACTGTAAAAGACAAAACAGAACCAGATGAAAAAGCAACACGCAAGCCTTTATTTAGACTTGTTTGTGCCGCATTAGCAGTGCGAACATTAGCGTATGTGGCAATTTTCATGCCTATAAACGCTGAAAGCTGAGTCAATGCCCCGCCAAGAATGAATGCAACAGGCATAAACGGCGATAAATAGCCAAGTATAGCCATTACTGCCAAAACAACCACAACAACTACATAGAAAATTGCTACAACTTTAAACTGACGCTTAAGGTATGCAGCTGCACCTTTTCTAATAGCACCTGCAATTTTTTTCATTCTGTCTGTGCCCTCATCAAAGGCCATTACCCGCCTGCTTTGAACAAAGGCAAAAACAAGAGCTATTAACGCACCTGCCCCGCCAATTGCAAAAGCCCACTCGAAATTCATAACATAACATCCCTTCAATTTTTTGATATTTTTTTATTCGACAATTATATCACTAATTGTTTTAAATTGCAATAGGAATTTTTAGAGCCTGTGTTCAGTAATGAGTTGTGCGGATTTTACGTCAACTCTAGGAAACGGCCTCCATACGAATTCATAAGATTCACAATATTTTATTTGATTAAAAGCGTAAATAACGCTATTAACACTTATATTACATGCACGTTTCTTGTTTATTGGTATTGCAAATTGCCATCAATTAGTTCGTACTCATTCCACGATAATTTTATGGCTTGATTTTCTCGAAGTGCAATGTGAGACAACGGCAAATCAGTGCGAATTGGCGTATTATCATCGCAATGAGCAGAAAAATAAGCCTTTAATATGCCAAGTCCACAAAATTGCGGGTCATTGAATTCGTCAACATTAAAATGATTTGCAAGTAACGCACTACCAGCACTCATGCCTATATACACTTTGTTTGCATAAATCATCTCTTCAATTATCTTGTCAAAACCGGCTTCTTTTACACGTTTTGCAAGGTATGGCGTATTTCCGCCTGTCAAATAAATGACATCGAATTCCATAGCGTCGCTTATCGTCAACGAGTCGTCAATGTCGTATATGGTAATATTGTCCGATAGAA
The DNA here is from genome assembly GCA_009784355.1 of Defluviitaleaceae bacterium. Lineage (GTDB taxonomy): Bacteria > Bacillota > Clostridia > Lachnospirales > WRAX01 > WRBJ01. Next base: position 3,918 of record WRBU01000021.1, on the reverse strand, counting down.
ATCCCATAGATAACAATTCGTTTTTTAGTCGTTTGATTATTTCTTTTGCTTTTAGCTCATTTTGCATTGATGCCGTTGGAACAAACAGCACAGTTGCTTCTGCAAACGTTTTTTGAAGCATGACCTTGAGATGATTTATCAATAAATCTAGGGGTTTATCTAGTTCATTATCATAATAAAATCCCGAGTCTGTAAGCAAAACGTTGCTCCAAATTGTATGTGATTGAATATTTATCCCCCCGTTTCGTACTTTATATAATCTTGCGCACACACTATACTCGTTGTGATAGACAACTTACTGGACAGGATTTATTAAGCTCCGCCGCCACTTGCGGCTTGCGATAAATTCGGCAAAATTTGCTTTTTGCGGGATACCGCACCAACTACAAAAGCATGGTTTTGGTCATGTTTGATGCCAAAGGCAGTATCCGCCAAATCCTTTGCACGCCCCACAGCAAAAATTTCACTGCCGTTTTGAGAAAGGTCTGTGAGCATAAGCATTACTAGGCTGCATTCATTGTTATCGTAAAAAATGTTAATTTCATTTAAAATTTCGTGCTTTCGTTCCATAATGCTTTCAAAATCATAAGTAGTAAATTGAGAAATGTAAACCGAGCGGTCACCTATATTAAAGCGTTTCCTATCCATAGAAAGCATATCGGCAATGGTCATTTTGCTCAGGTCTGTTCCCGCTTTAAACATTTTAATTGCAAAGTCGTCAATGTCCACTTCTGCAATTTTTGCAAGCCTTTGTCCCGCCAGAATATCCGTGTTAGTGCATGTGGGCGAAGTGAAATTAAGCGTGTCGGACAAAATTGCCCCAAGCATTATTCCTGCCATGTTTTTGGGGATGTCTGTTTCATTTTCTTTGTACATTTTGTAGATAATGGTGCAGGTGCAGCCAAGGGGCTCCATGTGGCTGTATAGCGGGGCTTCGGTTTGTATGTCTGCTATGCGGTGGTGGTCAATAATTTCAATAATATCTGCCTGCTCCAGCCCATCCACACTTTGGCTTCGCTCGTTATGGTCAACCATTATCACCTTTTTGCCCGCAACCCCCATAACATGCCGTCTTGACAATACTCCGCAAAGCGTGCCGTCATCACTGACAATAGGAAAATTGCGAAAACGGTTGCTACGCATAACTTCCTGCACTTTGTCTAAATAGTCATCTCTTGTAAAAGAAACTATGCCCTTGGTGTTCATTATAGAACGGGCAGAAATGGCTTGCTTTATAAGGCTCACCACTTTAAATGTTGACCAATCCACGCATACGATGGCGCATTTTGCATTTTCCAAGCCCTTTGGTACAATACCATTGGTCAGTATAAGACAACCAAAATCATTTTCATATACCAATTTCCAAGCATTTTCTATGCTACCACTTATTACAATATCTTTGTCGCACACATCCGCACCTTCTGGCACAGGACCAAGGTAAATACTGCCGCAAAGGGCATCATATTTATATTCGCCGCCAATTTGCCGCCCGTCGAGAATTTTAATTAAATTTTTAAATAAAATTTCGTGGTGTTGCACAACTTCCTCTTTGCTATCATCCATAAAAATTTCTGTAACATTTCCCATACCAATGATACCTTTTAGCTTGTTTTTAGAGCAGGTTATAGGCACCAAACGACCTATGTCGTCGTTTCTCATCATATCCCATGCGGTTTTAATGGGCTCGTCTTCCAAAACAGACACAGGCTCGTATACGCTTACATCAGAAATTTTGCGCCGTACGTCTTTTAAAAATGCAGGAGCTTCGACCCCAAAGTAATCCAGCACAAACTGAGTTTCAAGATTTACATCGCCCAACCTATACGGTTTTGCTCCCGCAAACCCTAGCGTTTGCTTTAAGTGAGCATATGCCACAGCGGCGCAAATGCTGTCTGTGTCAGGGCTTTTGTGTCCGAAAATATATATATTGTCTTGTGTCATCATCAAAACCTCCATTAGTATCGTACCATTATATCACAATGCTGTATATTTTCAAATATTTTTTTCATAAAAAATCTGCCTCTTACGGCAAGGCAGCATATTATAATATATAAAATTTTTAGGAGCGATAAAATGTCTATGAATGAATTTGGGATAGCCCCTGGTACTGCGGTTGGTTTTGGCATTTACGCCGAGCAACCCATTGTTGCTCAAAATGAAAGTCACACAGATTTTGGCCCACAACCTTTTGTGGTTGACATTGCAAAAGCAACATTGCACAACGATACATTCCGCACTGCGCTATGGACTGGGCCGCATTTGCAACTTACGGTAATGAGTGTAAATCCGGGGGAAAGTCTTGGTTTAGAAGTTCATCCTCATGTTGATCAATTTTTGCGGTTAGAAAGCGGTGTTGGACTTTGTCAAATAGGCGATAGCAAAGATAATCTCTATTTTGAACAGCCTGTGTACGATGACGATGCTGTTTTTGTGCCCGCTGGTCATTGGCACAATATCACAAACACAGGAAGCACCCCAATGAAACTATATACCATATATGCCCCGCCAAATCACCCAAAAGGAACAGTCCATGCCACAAAACAAGTTGCAGAGTTGGAAGAAGGACATCATTAAGCGCAAAGGCGGTCACCAAGACCGCCTTTTATGCATTTATGGTGAAAAATTCGCCATCCTTAGTTAAATATGATGCTAAAATTCCGCTAGAATCGTCATGCATAGCAACTTTTTGCGATTCCTGCGGCGAAAATTTCTTTATACTATCCTCGTAGATTTTAAGATTATCGATAAATTCGTTACGAATTCTTGCAGGGTTAACAACCCTAATGTTTTCGGGGTTTATACGCTTTTTCACAAGCACCTCAGGAGTGCGAAACATACCTAATTTGTAAGTTTCAATAGGCACGGACATTCGGTCATGTAGCTCTGCCAACTTGCGATAGTCGTATAAGACAACATTGCCCTGTTTTTCCGCAAAAAAGTTGTAAAACGCTGCAGAAATAACATCCATTGGCGCAATAATACAATCTGACGAATCAACATCCGCTTCCAAGCAAACATAATCTTCATTTCTAAAATATCCCATCACATCGTTGCTTGGTGCAAACCAAAGATGAATTGCTTCTTCCCTGATTTTGCTGCCAAGGGCAAGAAATTTGCTCTTTGAGAGCAGACCCTCCCGCAAAATTCCTTCCACATTTTCCCGTTTGGTAAAATGATAAAATTGTTTTTTCATAGAAACTTCAAAATCCCCCCACGACTCCGAAAAAAGCCTATTCACGATACCCGCATGTTTTATCGTCACTACACACCACCTTTTGCGACTTGCCTTTTTCTATAAGCGGCTTTCCACAATTTGGGCATGGCTTGCCTGTGGGCTTGTTCCATGAAATATAGTCACATTCTGGGTGGTTTTCGCATCCATAGTAAACCCGCCCTTTTTTGGATTTTTTAATCATAACCCGAGCTTTTTTGCATTGCGGGCAATCTACCCCTGCATCTTCAAAAAGAGGTTTTGCATTTTGGCAGTCGGGAAAACCAGGGCAAGCCAAAAATCTGCCGTAACGCCCAAATTTTATAACCATATTGCGTCCGCATTTTTCACAAATTATATCCGTTTCTTCATCTCTAATTTCAATTTGCTCAATAATTTCAGCGGCTTTTTCCACAGTTTCGTTAAAAGGATAGTAGAAATTGCGCAAAATATCCTTCCACGCCACATCGCCCATTTCCACGGAGTCAAGGGTTTCTTCCATTTTTGCAGTAAAAGCAATGTCCACAATTTGTGCAAAATTTTCTTCCATAATCGTGTTTACCACGCCGCCGAGTTCTGTTGGATGCAGGTTTTTTTGCTCTTTGCTAACATACCCACGGGCGGTAAGGGTCGCAATGGTTGGGGCGTATGTGGATGGTCGTCCAACGCCATTTTCTTCTAATGCTTTAACCAACGTTGCTTCGGAG
>WRBU01000020.1 GCA_009784355.1 Defluviitaleaceae bacterium | reverse complement strand
GTTTCTTTGTTAATCTTGCCGCCAGCTAAAAAGCCCATCGCCAAGAAGAAAACAGTAACACCAGCAAGATAAGCATACAAATACATGTCGTAATACCCTACACCACTTAAGGCATATAGGTTTCCATAAGCATCATACGCTTGACCGCCAAGAACATAACCACGAGTTACGCCAGGACCGAAAGCATCCACGCCAATCATGCGATAAACAGCAGAAAGGGCAATAGCAATCAAACCAGCACCCCATCCAATGTTGTAAAGGTTAAGTCCTTCATGGCTCTTGCGGATAAACACAGCCATTGCATTGATAACAAAACCAATTACAAGACCCATAAATACACCCAACAAAACGCCGAGAGTAGTGTTTATTTCTGTACCGCCTACGCTAAGGAAAGCTGCTTGGCTAACAATAGGTGCCAAACATGTAGAAAAACCAGCGAAGGTAACGTGACCTTTATAAGTATCACGAAGACTTTCGCCTGCTTTTTTAGTAAACGCACTATACATCAATGCTCCAAGAAGAATCGGCAGCATATTTGCAGGATTTTTACCCAAGAAGGCGAAACCCATTACAAGACCAAGCACGCCCATTTGTGGACCAGAGCCTGGCAGTTTTGCAAATTTAAATGCACCAATCATCAAAAGACCAGATAAAGCGACGTTTACAAAGGCAGGACCAACGCCAACCATTGCAACATAGTCATGAGTTAATAATGCTGGATTTGTAATAATACGCCATAAGCCATTAGTCCATATCGCATCAACAAAACTAGCATCACCTAAATTAACAAAAGTGAGGACAACACCATAAATTAAGGTTAGCACCAGTAAGATGCCCCACACCTTATAAGGGGTTAAATCCATTTTTTTAGTTGCACTTTCTGACATCATTTCTCCTCCTTAAAGTGAGATAAATGTGATTTTTTTGGTATCAATTAATTCTAAAAGCACCTGTGTAAACATTAAAGCGGCGACCTCTTGCAAACCCCACAAGAGTGAGATTGACTTTTTCAGCAATTGCTACAGACATACTTGTCGGAGCGGACTGTGACACCAAAACGGGTATACCAAGCCGCGAAGTTTTTAATGCAATTTCTGATGAGATACGTCCGCTTATTAATAAAACGCCTTCTGATATGGGTAATTTTTTCATTAATGCAGTTCCCACCAACTTGTCAACAGCATTGTGTCTTCCTATGTCTTCAAAAAAGATTTCGGTACCATCTTTAAATAGCAAAGCTGCAGAATGAACAGCCCCTGTTTCTATAAAAATAGGTGACTGCTTACTAAACTTCTGCATCATTTCTACAATGGTATCATAAGAAAAGGTTATGTCGCTCTCAAGTTGCTGCAAATTCTTTTCGTTAAGAAACGAAAGGTTTACTGTTCCGTTGGCGCATCCAGATGTAACAACACGACCTTCGGTTTTTGATACCCGTATAGGTTCATTAGTAAACACAAAAATATTCCCCGTACATGTGGCGTTGATATTTTTAATGTCTTCATAGGATTTTATAAGTCCTTCAGAAAACATAAAACCTACTGCAAGTTCTTCAAAATGTTCTGGCAGGCACATCATAGATAAATAAAGCTCACCATTGATAATGAGGTTAGCACGAAGTTCTCGCACGATAATATCTTCTTGTTCACGATGCCCTTCGGAATCATATCTTACGATATTAATTTTATTTATCATTGGCGTTACCTCCAAAATTTTCTAGAATAGAAAGGTCTGTCGCATAATTTAAATTAGCAAACATGGACAAGTCGGCATCAAAAGCTCGGCTTTCATTTTCATCTAAATATATTGTGTCTAGTTTTGCTAAAATTTTGTGCATGGCATAATTGCCAGCTTCAATTTCACCAACAAACTTTGGAAGGGCATCCACATTATAAAAACCATATAGGGCTTCTTTGTGTTTGCCGCACAAAGGAATCATAGCATCAAAGGGATTTTTAGTATTGTCAATTTTCGACATCATATACCGAATGTGGTCTAAATTTATTAACGGCATATCAACAGCTATAATAAATATGTATTGCGTCGTTGCTGCATTAAGAGCTGCATGTATAGCAGCAACAGGTCCAATGCCATCTGAATATATGTCCTCAATAATTTTTATGTTAAAATTATTGAATTTATCACTGGCATTAGCGCAAAGAACAACATTATCAAAAATTTCAGCAAGTTTCTTTGCCATAATATTGATAACGTATTCACCTTTGATTTTTAATAAGGACTTGTCAAAGCCCATTCTGCGACTTTTTCCTCCACACAATATAAAAGCGTCGCCAAAATTTTTCATGTTTTGACCTCTACTCGAAATTTGTCAAGAACTTAACAAATAATGATTTAACAATGCCGTTAAAGAGATGAAGCCGCCCCAGTAGGGGCGGGCTTCCGTCTCGTTAATGGATATTTATCTAACATTAATTTATTACTTTTTTGGAGCAGCAAGTTTACCGTCAACATATTTACCAAGGCGGTTTCTGTCAGCGGCAGTAGCCTTTTCGATGCGTACAGTAGCAACTTTCAACTCTGGCTCAGCACCAATTGGGTCGAGTTTCGGGTTGGTTAGGTTGTTGATGTAAACATCATGGAAGTGGAACGGTGCAAACACTACATTTTCTTTAATGTCGTCTGTTATAAGAACTTTTGCAACAGCAACATCTCTTCTGCCTGTAATCTTTGCGTAGTCACCATCTACAAGACCCCATTTAGCAGCATCCTTGGAGTTGACTTCCAAGAAGCCTTCGTGTTGATGAGTAAGGATTTTTGTAGTCTTGTCAGTCATTTGCATAGCGTGCCAGTGGTATAAAGTTCTACCAGTTGTCAAGATAACTGGGTACTCATCACACACTTGCTCGTCAGCTGGCGTAAAGCCAAAGCCGCGTAGAACACCTTTTCCTCTTGGGAAGCCAGCACCGTGCAAGAACTTGGTTCCTGTTGGGTTTTTAGCAAGACCATCCGCACCACCAGTCGGCCAGTGGATGCCACCTTGCTCAGTAAGGTTGTCATGAGTAAGACCAGCATACTGAGGCATAGAAGTAGCAATTTCTGCCAAAATGTCCTGTGCAGTAGTATGTTGGTTTGTGTGGTCTTGTACTTTTTGGTCGTAACCAAGACGCTTCATCAACTCAATCATAATTTCCATGTCAGATTTAGCTTGACCTGGAGCTTTCAAGGCTGGACGTGCCATGTGTACTTTACGCTCAGTATTGGTGTATGTGCCCCACTTTTCAGCTTTTGCATAAGCTGGAAGAACAACGTCGGCAAGCTCTGCAGTTTCAGTCATAAAGATGTCTTGTACTACCAAGAACTCAAGACCGACAAGATGTTTTTTAACAGACAAAGTGTCAGCAGAAGCATGAGCTGGGTTAGAGCCTATGCAGTACATAACTTTAAGAGCTTTGTTTGCAAGTGGTGTGGTTAGGTAAGTAGCAGCATTACCAGTTAGCACACAAGTTTGAGCATTAAGCTCTTCTTGACTCATGCACATGTGGGTAAGAGCAAGACCTTGACCATATGGTGGACGTACGCCCCAAATCTTTTCAAAATGGTCAGCGTCTGGGTCTTTATCTGGGTCGTAGCCTTCGCCTTGCTTCAATGGATAGTCAGCTACGAACTTATAACCTGGGTAGAACAATGCAAGACACGCAGTGTCGCATGAACCTTGTACGTTGTTTTGACCACGAAGTGGGTTAGCACCAGTGGACGCTCTACCAATCATGCCGGTGATAGCAACAAGGTTAGCGATGTGTTGTACAACTTCAACTGCATTAGCGTGTTGAGCAGTTCCCATACCCCAAACGATGGAGGAATTTGGACCTTTTGCATAATATTCAGCAACTTTTTTCAAATCTTCCGGACATACGCCAGCGATTTTTGCGAAGTTTTCAACAGAGTTTGCTGGGTCAGCAGCTTGCTCTTTAAGAGTGTTCCAACCAACAGAAAGGAATTCGGTTCCTTCGATGTCGCAACGCTCTTGAATAAACGCTTCGTTGTATAACTTGTTGTTGATGATGTGACTCATCATACCTTGAATGATAGCACCATTGGTACCAGCGTAGTTAGCAAGGTGGATGTCAGCCATTTCAGCCAAATCAATAGCTCTTGGGTCAGAAACAATAAGTTTCGCACCTTTGAGTTTAGCTTGCTTAATGTAGTTAGAAGCAATTGGCTGAGCAACAGATGGGTTAGAACCCATTACAAAAATAACATCAGCATCAACTAATTCTAACATAGAGTTTGACATTGCACCAGATCCATAGGACAACACGAGTCCAAATACAGATGTGGCATGTCAGAGACGGGCGCAAATATCCACATTGTTATTTTTGAAAATAACACGGGCAAATTTTTGCGCAAGATAGTTGTCTTCGTTAGAGATTTTTGCAGAAGAAAGGACACCGATGTTTTCGGTTTGACCTTTGTAGTAACCAAGGGCAGATTCTGCTACGGTATACTTGTCAATAGCTTCTTGGAACTTTTTAGCTACAAGGTCATATGCCTCATCCCAGCTAGCTTCACGCCATTGTGGAGCTTCGGTTTTAGCGTTAGTTCTGATAAGAGGAGTTTGCAGTCTGTTTGAGTGAGATGGATAGTGATAAGCATACTTACCCTTTACACAAAGCATACCGCTGTTGGTTGCTTTTTTAACTGGGTTTACATTGACAATTTTGTTGTCCTTTACTTGATACTCCAACTGGCAGCCAACGCCACAGAATGGGCATGTGCTTTGAGTCGTGGTAACCTCTTCTTTGGTAAAGGGTACATCTGACTTGGACGCCAAAGCGTCGGTTGGGCACACAGATACGCAGTTACCGCATGTTACACACTTGTCGCGGTCGTAGATGAACTTCTTTTCCTTCTTGTCACCGTCAAACAATAATGCATTACACACTTGTTTTTCTGTTGTGACTTTCACACAAAGACCACAAGCAATACACTTGTCTACGTCAAGGTAGAAGAAAGGATTGTCAACAACAATGTTTGGATTTGACATTAATTTATTCCTCCTTTTATTTTTACTCCTACTGGAACCACATCAAGCGATGAAATCCCTAAATGCACCTTGTTCGGTAGCTATTTATTGTAAGAGATGTACGACTAAATTATGTATATCACATTAAAAAAGTTTGCAACAACTTTAAGCTCTATGTTAGTAAAAATATAAAGCAAACTTTTGTGGCAAACATATTACAGTCAGGTTACAAAAATATTCTAACATAATATATATAGCGTTGTCAAGCACTTTTTGATAATTTTGCATAGTTTTTTAGTCATAAGAATTGTTAATTACTACGAAATTGCTAGGTTTTTTCTTAATTTAGTGAATTTATTGAACAAATATAACAAAAAAGACTGATATTAAAGGATATTTTCTGTCATTTCCTATAATTGCACTAGGATTAATTTTGATATTTTATTAACATATATAGGTAAAATAATATCAAAATATGTTAATTGTTATTAAAACTTCTTCAAAAAACTACTTGACAAATTACTCTATGTGTGATAATCTGAAAAAAATGAATATTCTCCGAGCCAAAAAACCTAAAGCGAAAGCCATGGTTTTAGGACGTCAGAAATGACCAGGGTAAGTTTGGAAACGAATTTGCCTTCCCGCTTGAAAAGGAGTGAATATGGAAATTTAGGACTAATTTCGTTCGGAATTTCTTATTTTGTTTTAATTATCCTTTTCATTGATTTGGTTTGAAAAGGATTTTTTTGTTGTTTTAGGAGATTACATAATGAATTTAAATGAATTAAAATGCCCAAATTGCAATGGAGTCATTGACTTTGACGCTTCCAACCAAAAAGGTAAATGTCCCTTTTGCGGTTCAAAATTTAAGCCGAGCGCACCTGTTGAAACAAGCGTTACAATTAATAAAAAAGTTTCTTTTCTGGGCAATTTTTCTATACTTGATTTGATGATAATAGCTGTGCTTGCAGCACTTGGCATTGCTGTCGGCGGTATTGTCGGTCCTTTGGTGCGTTTGATTACTGGACCATTAATGCTTCCTGGCGGCTCGGTGGCTGGCGGCATATATATGCTGTTTTTAGTGATGTGCGTATCTTTGACGGGGAAAAAAACTGCTGCCCTACTCTGTGGAATTGTGCAGGCTATAATTGTATATGTTACGGGCTTTGGAGGGCATCATGGAGCATTGACGATTCTTACCTACTCTGCCCCTGGGGCAGCGGTTCTTGTTTTGTTATTAATATTGCGTCACAAAGGATGCTGTAAGTTATGTATGTTTTTTGCCGGAATGATAGCAAACTTAACAGGCACATTTTTAGTTAGTGCTGGTGTGATGGCTTTGCCGCTTGTTCCTCTGCTTTTAGGACTTACCTTGGCAGCAGTTTCTGGCGGGCTTGGCGGGCTTTTGGGGCATAGCCTAACAGTGCAGATTAAAAAGTTGGAGGTCTTAAAATGATTAAGCGGTTTTGGATTTTAATATGCCTTATCATTTTAGCGGCTTGCACAACGACGGACGAGCCGAAACAAGAAAATGAGCCAACAAACGAAGCTCAATATATTAATAATGTTGTTGAAAGTGACTTTGCACCTGTTGGTGCAGTTGGGTTTGTGCAAAATAATAAAACAACCTTCATAACTTGGGAAAATTTAGCATTTCGTGCTGGCTTGCCACTTACTGACTTTATACAGCCGCAAAATGAGATAGCAATTTTTTTAGCAAATGGTGAAACAATACGCACAACAAATTTTTCCGAAGCCATCGTTGGTATTTTAAACGAAAATGTTAGCTTGGGTCTTGCTGACGGTACAGTATTTCATAATATTGCAGGGGTAATAGCAGACCCGCCAGAAATATCTATAATTCAGGCATACTATGACATGTTATATTATTTACAGTCTGGAGAGCGTGTTATGGTCATCGTTTTGGATGGCTGGGGATGGGAAATGCACCATTATTTTGCTGATGTTCAACCCTTTTTAGCGGCGCAGGTCGCGCGGATGGCACACACGGTGTTCCCTCCTTTTACGCCGGTTGCCATGTCATCAATTTTCACTGGTCAAACACCGAATATACACGGTGTTCACGACAGAGCAACCCGAACCATGTCTGCTCCTGATATTTTTGAGGTGGCATCAAGTTTAGGGTATACTTCCACTCGTGTACAAGGCGGTGTTGTTATTGTGCAAACCAGCGAGCGACCTGTGCTTGTGCCGAATTTACAGGATAGATATGCCACAGACCAAAGCGTTTTTGATGCTACAATGTCAAGAATTGACGAAAGCGACCTATTGTTTATTCACTTCAATTCTATTGACGATGCTGCACATACATACGGACCATATGCCTCTGAGGTTGCTGCAAGCATGGCTCTGCTTGATGATTTGGTTCAGAAACTAGTTGAAGCGCGGGGCGGCATTGCAATTATAACCGCCGATCACGGACAGCATCTTCTCGGAGAGCCTAATCGTATGGGCGACCATCTTTGGGTGAGCCACGAAGATATTTTTGTGCCATATATCGTAATAGGAGGTCGATAGAATTGAGCGAAAAAAAGAAAATAAGTAAAGGTTCTGTAATAATAATCGCTGTTATCGCTGTACTGCTGCCTATTGTGGTAGTTTTAGGGGTGCTTCATTTTAGGGATATGCAGGAACGTCTAACCTATCACATTGAAGGAAGTTTCCGTGTGGTGAGCGGTGATGAGTACCGCCACATATCACTTGATGACATGGTAAATCTTTCGCCTGTTACTTTTGAATCTACCCACCGAAGAGCGGAAGGTATGCTTACTGGCGTACCGCTTGCAACAATACTTGATTTTTCGGGTATTGATTATTCGCAGGCATCAAGTTTGGCTTTTGTATCATATGACGGCTTTTTAACGGCTATAACTATGACAGAAGCCCTTGATTTGGAGCATACTTTCATTGTCTTTGAGCTGGATGGCTTATCTTTGGCAGAAAACCCCGGACCAGAGGGAAATCCGGCTTTATGGGCAGAAGCTCCGTTTAGACTGGTTTTGTTAAATGATATGTTTCCGCAAAGATGGGCTAGATACGTTATAGAGGTGGTGATACAATGAGGAAGTTTATTTTGGCTATATTAGTTTTGGTCTTGGCAGCATTTTTGGTAGCCTGCAATGATAATGGAAGTGTTAGTAACGAGAATGAAGATGACTATATTGCAGAAACCCTTACAACCACAACAACAACGGAGAGCCCTACAACCACAACAACTCAACCCACAATTCCTCATAGTGAATTACCAACTACAACTGCAGCAACCGATGCACCGCAAGCGCAAGAAATAACTACTACTGTGCCTCCGATACAACATATACCCACTGCATCTGGTTTCACAGTCATTGTTGGTAATAACGAATATGAGGTAAGTATGTCGGAATATATCGGGCTTAATCCGCAACCCGTTGTTGCCTATCCTCGTAACGAGAGAAGAGATTTTGCGGGTGTTTCTCTTGCAAATGTCTTGCGTCATGTTGGTGTAGACTTGTCCCAAGTCAGCTCTGTAGTGGTTTGGAGTGCAGACGGCTTTGGTGCTTCTATTGATATAGCAGACATTATTAATGAAGAACAAGCATTTTTAGTTTTTGAAGAAGTGCGTGAAGGTCAGCCGACAAGGCTTTCTGACCGTGATGGATATTGGCAGCAAGCACCTTTTATGCTTGTGCTTGCCCAAGACCCCTTTGCAAATCGTTTTGCAAGATATGTTACAGAGATTGTGGTGCAATAATGGAGGATAATTCTAATATTTTTGCGGTTGAAGTCCGCAATCTTTCCATAGACTACGGCAAATATCCTGTTTTACAAGATTTGTCATTCACGGTTAGGCAAGATGAGGCGGTTTTATTAAAAGGGCCTTCTGGATGCGGCAAGTCCACTTTACTTCACGTAATTTGCGGACTTATCCCCAATGTTATTTCTGCAAATATATCAGGCGAGGCATTGCTTTACGGAACAAAAATTGCAGACCTTACATCACCTGTTCGTGCTAGAAATATAGGCATCGTTTTCCAAAACCCCGAAACTCAGCTATTCTGTGATTCTGTTGAGGATGAAATAGCGTTCGGGCTTGAAAACATCTGTATGCCTATAAATGAAATTAGCACTCGGATTGATGAAGTGCTAGAACTTACACAAATGCAAGATTTTCGCTATGCTTCGCCAAAGGAATTGTCCGGCGGACAAAAACAAAGAGTTATTTTAGCGGCAGTGCTTGCCATGCGTCCAAAAATACTTTTGCTAGACGAAGCCCTATCACAAATGGATATTTCCAGCAAAAAAATCTTGATAGAGCATTTTAAAACCTTGCGTTCACGTGGACACACCATGCTAATGGTAGACCATGATGACATATTGGCAGAAATTGCCACAAGAATTATAAATTTATAGGAGGATTTACATGAAAAAGAAATTTAGAAATTTTATTGCACTTGCACTTGCGGTTGTTTTAGCATTGCCCATGTGGGGCGCAAATGTTTTTGCAACTGAAAATGGGCTAACTGAAAGCCCCCACCGTCTTTTCGTTGATGGTAGAGAGGTCTCTACTGCTGCTACCCTTGGCGGCGGCGTTGGAAGAAAAGCTCCGTTTAATGTAGACGGGACAACCTATTTGGCGGCTCGTGCCATGTCCATCGCATTTGGTAAAAATGTGCAATGGGAGCCAAACACATCTACATTGTATTTTGGACAAGTTCCCGAAGCGAGCAATCTTGTGGCAGTAACCACTTCTGCTGGCACGACCACAATGCATCTTGACCAAATTGCACAACTTGCAATGACTGATTTTACAGCCCAAAACAGAACTGTTGCTGAGAGCTATAGGGGTGTTACTTTTGCCGCTCTTTTTGCCGCAATGGATATTGACGTATCTAATGCAACCAGCTTTATGTTTGTTGCTGCTGACAGCTTTGTAAACTACGCTTCTGCTGAAGATGTACTTAACCCTGAAAATGGCTGGCTAGCTTTGTATCAAGACGGCGTAAGGCTTAACAGCAGAACAAGACTTGTTCTTCCTGCCGACGGCGAATCTGGCCGCTGGGTGCGTGATGTGATGGAAATTATCGTTGTTACCGAGGATAATCCAGCACCATGGTTTAGAGAAATCAACATAATTGCTGAGGGCGTAGCTGTTAATGCGGTTGATGCCGAGGGCAACCCAGCACTCCCATTTATGCTTAATGGCAAAATCTATATGCCACTTCGTGCTGTGGCTAATGCACTTGATATGCCAGTTGGCTGGAATGGCGACATTGGTGCTATTTTTGTAGGCGATGTTCCTCAAACTCTTGAAGTTTATGGTGAAGGTCAGCTCTATGTTGTTGCCGCTGGCGAGCGTTTTGTTGTAACTATGGCAGATATTCTTGAAATTGGCTTGGTTGAAACCTATGCCATGATTCGTGGTGAAAGAAGAGATTATACGGGTGTGCCGATAGCTTCTGTTATCGAGTTTTTGGGGCTTGACGTAAGCGGTGTTACCGCACAAATTGTCTATGCCACTCGTGATGGACACGGCACTGCTTCTACCCCGCAAGAAACCTTCGACCCTACAAATGGTTTTATTGCCATTGCTGAAAGTGGCGTGCCTTTTGGGCATTGGGAGCAAGGCGGACGAGGTCCATTCATGCTTGTATTCGCACAAGACATTTTTGCACAACGCTTTATGAGATATTTGACAGAAATTACTATCGAGGGTGCTGTTTTGGCACAAGAGCATGATGGGAATGTATTGACTATAACCGTTGGAGGACAAAATTTCCACGCAAACATTGCAGTTTTTGAAGGGCTAAACCCAAGAGCCGTTGAAGCACACGGAGCAACTTTTACCGCTATTCCTGCACTTTCTTTAATAGAGCATTTTGGCATCAACCCTGCAACCCTTGGCAATGGTGCTATTGTTGCACCAGGCGGACCGGAAGATAGATTTTTCACCAATGAAGAGTTGATGACGGAAGGCTTTGTCTATATTGCTTTTGACCAAGTTGAACGCTCCACACCTTTTGTTGTTGTTTATCCGGGACAACCTAACGGAAGACGTCTTTGGGGTCTTGACCAAATTGTTTTTGAAGTGGTAGAAGCTGCACCGTCATTTACAATTCGTATTGGCGGACAAAGCTACAGTGTTACTACGGATTTGATAAATGAACTTGGCGTAGTACCTTTTGTTGCCCGTGATACGAATTTCACAGGCTTGCCTGTTGCCACACTAATTAGTCATTTTGATATTGATGTTTCAAATGTTATAGAAGGCACGGCTTTTGCGGCTGACGGCTTTAATAGACAGTTTACACCTGAAGAAATGATGGATGCAACGAACTTCTTTATTGCTATTGAGCAAGACGGACAAACTATTATTCAAAGCGGAGAGAATAGCTATTTTAACACAGTTTTTGTTGCTGATTCAGGCAATGGTCGTTTCATCCGTCTTCTTGATAGATTGGAACTTAATTCAACTGTT
>WRBU01000019.1 GCA_009784355.1 Defluviitaleaceae bacterium | reverse complement strand
CGGGCTGTTTTATGAATTATTGTGTCCATCCAAATTGTTGCTTTTTCTTGTACCTCGGGGTATTTTGTTATAAGCTCACGGGACATGACGGCAATATCTTTTGCGGTGCTAAAATGCCCAGCAGCATCAAGACCGCAAGCGTTTTTAAAGCTGGTGTCCGTCATGCCCAGTTGCTGTGCCTTTTTGTTCATTAAGTCTACAAAACTTTCTTCGCTTCCAGAAATAAATTCGGCAAGAGCAACTGCAGCATCGTTTCCGCTGGCAATGACTACGGATTTTGTCAAATCCCGCACTGTTTGCTTTTCGCCTGCTTCAAGATAAACTTGACTGCCGCCCATGCCTGCTGCATGTTCGCTTGTGGTTACCACATCATCCCAACTTATGCGGTTTTGCGCTACTGCTTCATAAATTAGCAGCATGGTCATCACTTTGGTAACAGAAGCTGGCGCGCGACGCTCTGTGGCATTTTGCTCAAAGATAATTTCACCGCTGCTGGCTTCCATAATGACAGCAGAATTTGCGTCAATGGTTAGCGCAAGGGGCGCGCGACGCTCATTTGCAAAGGTTGTGCTTGGTGTCAAAATAAATACCGCTAACACAACCGCCAAAATTTGTGTTATTTTTCGTTTCATATTATCGCTCCTTTTATTTCGGGTTTATTCTATTATTTGCAAATTCACTTTGACAAACCTCGGAAAATTTTGTATAATGTTGTTTTGGAGTGATGCATTTATGAATATTGTGCTATACCAGCCTGAAATACCCCATAATACAGGAGCAATCGGGCGGACATGCCTTGTGGCGGGAGCGAAATTGCATCTTATACATCCGCTTGGCTTCATTTTAAGCGAGAAACATCTTGCCCGAGCGGGGATGGACTATTGGGATAAAATCGATGTAACCGAATACACAAATTTTGATGATTTTTTGACAAAAAACACCGATGCAAAAATATTTTTAGCAGAAACACGTGGCGCAATACCTTATACCGAAGCGAAATTTGAAAACAATGATTTTATCGTGTTTGGATGTGAAACAAAGGGCTTGCCGAATTGGATGCTTGACCAATACGCCGATAAAATAATCAGTATTCCGATGAAAAAAGACAGCCGTTCGTTAAATTTAAGTGTAACTGTGGGTATAATCCTATATGAAGCCCTGCGTCAAACGGGCTTTGAAGGACTAATTTAGAATACGGTATTTTGAAGGTGTAAACACAGATGAGGAGATATTTATGTGCGGATTTATAGGCTTTACAGGCAACAGAGAAGATAGGAGAGATGTGGCAGAAGCCATGTCTGCAAAAATTTGGCACCGTGGACCAGATGGAGAAGGGTATTTTTTTGAAGATAATATAAATTTTGGTTTCCGCCGCCTGTCATTTTTAGATTTAACACATGGTAGCCAGCCCATGACAACGCATTGCGGACGATACACTATTGTATTTAACGGCGAGATTTATAACTATCGTATTTTGCGCACTCAATTAGAAGAAAAAGGACGCACTTTTGCAACAAAGTCCGACACAGAAGTGCTTTTGCAAATGTATGCAGAATATGGGCAAGAGATGCTTACTCAGTTGCGGGGCATGTTTGCTTTTGTTGTGTACGATAAAGAAAGCGGCGACATTTTTGCTGCCCGAGATTTTTTTGGTATAAAGCCATTTTATTACGGTATTTTTGGCGGGGAATTGCTTTTTGGCTCGGAAATAAAAGCATTTTTGCCGCATCCTGACTTTGAAAAAGAGATTAATCCTGCTGCCTTGGCGGGATATTTGGCATTTCAATATTCTCCGCTTGAAGAAACGATGTTCAAAGGGGTGTACAAGCTGCAACCAGCGCATTTTATGCAGTTTAGCGGCGGCAAGCTGCATATAGAGAGGTATTGGCAAGCAGAATTTGAAGGCAGGAAAATAGAGGGCAGAGGGAAAAATGCAGAAGTAGCTCTATCAAGTGCGGTTGAGGAGATTGACGCTGTGCTGGGCGAATCTATTAACATGCATTACAGCATGAGCGATGTCCCTATCGGTACATTTTTGTCAAGCGGCGTTGACAGCTCTCTTTTGGCGGCACGCTTTGGCGGCGAAAAGTCCTTTACTGTCGGGTTTGATTATGATGGATATAACGAAATTGAATATGCCGCAGAGCTGTCGGCGGACTTGGGGCTTACTAACCACAACCGCCTAATAACAACGGCAGAATATTGGGACAGCTTGGGCAAAATTCAATATCATATGGACGAACCTTTGGCAGACCCAGCAGCCGTTGCCCTTTATTTTGTGTCTGAAACAGCGGCGCAGCATGTAAAAGGTGTATTAAGCGGCGAGGGAGCAGACGAGCTTTTTGGCGGATACAATATTTATCAAGAGCCACGCTCCCTTCGCCCAATGAAAATTTTTCCAAAATTTGTACGGCGCGGGCTTGGGGCTGTTGCTTCAAAACTGCCCGTATTTAAAGGGCGCAACTTCTTTATACGTGCCTCTCAAAGCCTTGAGGAGCGTTATATAGGTAATGCAAAGATGTTTACAGAAAAAGAGCGTGAGACAATTTTGAAGGATAAGACCCATTTTGTGCCTTCCCATCAAATAACCGCACCATATTTTACAAAAATGCCAAAAAAATACGACGATGTTACAAAAATGCAACAGCTTGACATACAGATGTGGATGGTTGGCGACATTTTGCTAAAAGCCGATAAAATGACCATGGCGCACTGTTTGGAAGGAAGAGTACCTTATTTGGACAAAGAGGTCTTTAACGTGGCGGCAAAACTGCCTACAAAATTTAGAGTAACAAAAAAGGCAACAAAATACGCATTTAGACTGGCAGCAGCAAAGCATTTGGATGAAAAATGGGCAAAAAAACGCAAACTGGGTTTTCCTGTACCCATACGGCTTTGGCTTAAAGAAGCAATATATTACGCTCGTGTTAAATCGGCATTTGAATCCGATGCTTCAGCACAATTTTTTAACACAGAAGCTATTGTAACATTGCTTGATGCGCACAAGTTGGGCAAAGCTGACAATAGCCGCAAAATTTGGACGATATATATGTTTTTGCTTTGGTATGACGAATTTTTCGCATAGAGCGGCTATATTTCACGCTCGTTGGGGGATGCAGTATGAACTTTGAAAACGTTTTTTTGCAATACCAAAAAATGATATACAACCTTGCTTGGCGGATTATGGGGAACAAAGAAGATGCCGAGGATATAACCCAAGAGGTTGCTATGAAAATCTATCGCAATTTGCACAAATGCAAAGGCGAGGGGTTTTTGTCGGCTTGGATTGCAAAAATTACGCATAATACTTGCATGGACGTACTTCGGCGTAAAAAAGGAAAGCACACAACTTCTCTTGATGATGTTGTTGAGCTTGGGGACGGCGAAGTTCAAGTGCAAATGCAAGACAACGAAGCAAGCCCCGAAGAACTTCTTTTGCAAAAAGAAATAAGCGGGCAAATTGAATCTGCATTGCAAAAGTTACCCCCTGAATTTCGTTCGCTGGTGGTTCTTCGTGATGTAAATGGATATAGCTATGAAGAAATTGCTGAAATTTTAGACTTGCCCAAAGGCACAGTGAAATCTCGTATTTTCCGTGGTCGTATCAAGCTAAAAGATATTTTATTGCGGGAACAAATTATATGAGATTTGCGTTAGTAATGTAGAGGTGATTTTTGTGAAGAATTGGGACGAAATTTTGTCGCTGTATATAGATGATGAGCTGGATGAGCAGCAAAAGGCTGAGCTTGAAGCGAAACTTGCTGCAGAGCCTGTTTTGCGTGCAAAATACGAGAACCTATTGTCTGTTACACAAACATTAAAATCTTTGCCAGAGGTAGATTTGCCTTTTGGCTTGCATGAGAAAATTATGAATTCTACCAAAACGGCTTCTAAAAGAACAACAAAGCCTTTTGTGCGGCGTGTCGCTGGCTATGGTACGGCAGTAGCAGCGGCATTACTCGTAGCACTTTATTTCGTGATAGGTAATTCAAACAATTTGCTGTCGCCGGAACCGGAAGCATTTGCAAGCCTAGAGGCTTCATTAGCGGACGATGAAATATATATAACTCAAGCCGACACGCTTCCAATTACAGCCCGAAATTTTGACGATACTTATGCATTTGGCGGGGACTTTGATGAAGCCGACCAAGCAGAAGTTTTTGAAAGCGAGCGTTCAGATTTGGCAGAATTACTTATGGCTACTGCTTTGGCAGATGCATTAGGCTCTGAATTAGTTGCGGAGGTAGTTGCAGAAGGCATTGCAGAACTTATTGCAGACGTAGAACTTATAGCTACCAACGCATTAGGTATGCTGGAGCAGACCGAAGTGTTGCGAAATCAATACAATGTCTCAAATTTAATTGTAATTTCTGTAAACGACTTACAGGGTGCGTTAAGCCTAATGGGTGCCCTTCCAATGAATGTGCTTAATGCAGAGCACAACGAGGAATATTCGATAATAACTGTTTCTTACGAAAATATTGACTTTGATCTAATATTTGAGCTTTTGAGCGTTTTTGCCGGCGATAGCGTCGAAAATATGTTAAATTTTGAGGAGCTGCGCAATAGCACCGAAGACTTTACGATATTATTGACTAATGCCGAATAAAACTCTTGCATTTTTTTGGCAAGTGTGATATAGTCATGGATGTGAAAATTCCATGAATTCAAATGAAAAATTGAAAGGAAAGTTTAAAAATGGCAAAAAACCAAACAAAAAGACGTGATAATTCAATCAAAATTGCAGTTATGATTTTTGTAGCATTTATTTTGGTTGTAGGCACTGGCTTGATTATTAATAACCGTGCTGTAAGCTATGTTGCAACTGTGGACGGTACACGCATCCCAATATCTCATTTTAATTATCAATGGCATCAATTACTTGAAGACGAGCAGGTTTTTGAACTTATCGGCTGGTTGGGCTGGGATTTTGTGGACGATGCCGCACTTCACGGCATGGTAGAGCTTCATGCAGTTACTGCACGTGCTGACGAGCTTGATGTAAGCCTTAGCAGAGAGCAAATTGACGCAGTAACGCAAAGTGCAAGGGCTGATTTTGATAGCGGAGATTTTTTTAGCGAAATAGGTTTTTCGAGGTCATCTTTTGTAGATTTTATGCTTATGATGGCTCTTTATAACGAGATTTATGTATATATTACATCACAGTATGAAGTGCCAGAGACGGTAACTGCAAACGCTTTAGCTGAATACATTTGGGAAAATATTGATAGATATACCACCGCATTTGTTTTTGCCGTGCAAGTAGACAGCGAAGAAGAAGCTAATGAGCTTTTTGCGCGTTTTGTTGATGGTGAAGCAATTACGGATATTTTGTACGAACTCGACGAAACTAACGACGATGGAGAAGTCATCATTAGAAATGCTGCCAACACTCATTTACATTTAGATGACTTTTTAGAGCTTCTTGAAATGGGAGTTGGAGATTTTACTGAGGTTATTGGACTTAGAGATGGTCTTTTTGGGTTTTTTCAAATAGAGCGTCTTGAAATCGAAGAACCTAGCGAAGAGACCATTGAGACTATCAGTGCGCAAGCAGAGTGGGCGGTGCGCCACGAGCATTTTAGAAATTTTGCCGACCTTTGGGTTGACCAAGCAACGGTTGCAAGAAACACAAGAGTTTTGCCATATCCGCCAGAAATTGAATGGGATTTTGACGACATTTTGGAGGATTTAGAGATAGAAGATTTGGGGATAGATGAATAATGGAATTTATTGTAAAGGCTGAGAACTTGGTGTACAAATACGTTGCACCGTCTTCGTCTGATGAAAATAGTGCAGGGGACACCACGGATGCTGGTGTCCCGCTTCTTGCATTAAACGGTATAAATGTTGGGATAAAAAAAGGTGAGTTTGTGGCTGTGCTGGGGCATAACGGTTCTGGAAAATCAACATTTGCAAAACATATAAATTGTTTGCTGCAGCCTACGTCTGGCATGGTTTGGGTCAATGGTATTTCTACTGCTGACGAAGAGACCATCTGGGACATACGTCAAAGCGTTGGAATGGTTTTTCAAAACCCCGATAACCAAATAATTGCCACTATTGTGGAAGAAGATGTGGCTTTTGGCCCAGAAAATTTAGGAATCCCACCATCAGAAATCCGCAAAAGGGTGGATGAAGCCCTTGCCACGGTAGGCATGAGCGAATTTGCAGGCAACCCTCCGCACCATCTTTCGGGCGGACAAAAACAGCGAGTCGCCATTGCAGGGATTCTTGCTATGCGCCCAGACATTATTGTGCTTGACGAGTCAACAGCAATGCTTGACCCCAACGGACGCAAAGAAGTTATGAAAGTAGTAAAACAACTTAATGAAGAAGAAGGCATTACTATTGTTTTTATCACGCACTATATGGATGAGGCTGCTCTTGCCGACCGCGTTATTGTGGTTGCCGACGGCAAAATTGTTATTGAAGGTACACCTGCAGAGGTTTTTTCGCAAATTGATGAGTTAAAAGCTATTGGGCTTGATGTGCCGCAAGCAGCAGAAATTGCACACAAACTGCGTAATCATGGCATAAATTTGCCGCAAGGGGTAGTAACGCCACAGCATTTAGTAGAGGAATTAGAAAAATGTCTATTGAAATAAAAGACTTGTGCCATGTTTACAGCAAAGGCACGACTTTTGCAAAAAACGCGTTAAACAATATAAACTTGACCATCAAAAAAGGCGATTTTGTAGGGCTTATTGGACACACGGGCTCGGGAAAGTCTACTTTGGTTCAGCATTTAAATTCATTGTTAAAACCAAGCAGCGGACAAATTTTGCTTGATGGGGAAGATATAAATGCAGACAAATCCCGCCTTAAAGCTATCCGAACGAAGGTTGGGCTGGTTTTTCAATACCCCGAGCATCAACTTTTTGACATGACGGTTTACAAGGATGTATCTTTTGGTCCAAAAAATGCTGGGCTTTCTGAGGAAGAGATTAAAGAGCGTGTAGAATCTGCATTAGAAATGGTGGGAATTGCGCCAGAGCTATATGAAAAATCTCCATTTGAGCTTTCGGGCGGACAAAAGCGGCGTGTAGCTATTGCGGGTGTGCTTGCCATGCGCCCGGAGGTTTTGGTGCTTGATGAACCTGCTGCGGGACTTGACCCAAGGGGTCGTGATGAAATTTTAAACCAAGTAAAACAAATGCATGAAACATTAGGCATCACTGTTATTTTGGTATCACATAGCATGGAAGACATTGCCCGCCTTGTAAATAATATTTTGGTGATAAATAAAGGCGAGATTGTGCTGCAAGGTACGCCAACAGAAATTTTTTCAAAAGTAGATGAACTGGAAGACATAGGGCTTTCGACTACCCAGTCTGCCTATATTGCCCGTGATTTGCGTCAAAAAGGCTTTGCTCTGCCTGAAAATATTTTTACTGTGGACGCTGTGGTTGATGCTATACTTGACGAGCTAAAAAAGAGGTAAGTGTTATGGAAATGACTTTTTGTTCTACCCATGAAGTGGACGAGAGCTTGGTGAGATACGTTGTGATAGTTGCTTGCTATGACGGGAAATGGATTTGGGTAAAAAATAAAAAACGTGCATGGGAGCTGCCCGGCGGAAAAGTCGAAACTGGTGAAACGCCATTAGATGCTGCGAAAAGAGAGCTTTTTGAAGAAACAGGTGCAATGAAATTTGACATTGAGCTAATTTGTGGATACAAAATCAATAATTTAGGCACATTGCATTTTGACGGTATGTTGTTTTTTGCTGATGTACAAGAAATTGGCGAGCTACCAACTTTTGAAATTGAAAAATTGAGTTTTTTTGATGAAATGCCACAGAGCAATGAGTTGTCGTTTCCTAAATATCACCCCGAACATTTTAATAAGGTTAGAGGTAAAAAATGTTAAAAGTTACCATTGGGCAATATTATCCCGCACAATCATTTATTCATAGACTAGACCCCCGCATGAAGCTGTTATGCACCATGCTTTTTATTGTATTTTTGTTTTTTGTAAACAATTTTTTGGGATATGCGATGGCATTCGTTCTTCTTGCCACGGTAATAAAGGTGTCGAAAGTGCCGCCAAAATTTTTGTTGCGAGGCTTGCGGGCTATTATTTTTATTATAATTTTTACCGCAATTTTAAATATTTTTTTCACAGCAGGCGAAACCATTGTTTTTGAATGGCGGTGGATGCGCATTTCGCAAGAGGGCTTGTTAAATGCTGCCCGTATGGCTTTGCGTCTTACTATGCTAATAATCGGCTCATCAATATTGACACTTACCACAACCCCAATTCAACTAACCGATGCCATAGAATCGGCATTAAAACCGCTTAAAAAAATACGTGTGCCAGCGCATGAAATTGCGATGATGATGACCATTGCTCTGAGATTTATTCCTACCCTCATAGAAGAAATGGACAAAATAATGAAAGCGCAAATGGCTCGGGGGGCAGACTTTGACACGGGCGGTATTATTAAAAAAGCACGGAGCTTAGTACCGCTTCTAGTGCCGTTATTTATATCAGCTTTTCGCCGAGCAGAGGATTTAGCATTAGCAATGGAATCTCGTTGCTATCGTGGCGATATTGGCAGAACACGTATGAAACAAATGCGGTATGCCTTGCGGGATTTGGCGGCATTTATAATCATTTTGAGCTTTATTGCGGGGATTTTTGTG
This sequence comes from Defluviitaleaceae bacterium, assembly GCA_009784355.1. GTDB lineage: Bacteria > Bacillota > Clostridia > Lachnospirales > WRAX01 > WRBJ01. The sequence goes on along the minus strand of WRBU01000019.1, from coordinate 2,935 downwards.
CTTAATCATGTTGCCGCTGTTTACGGCATTTGGTAAATAAATATGGGAATTTTACTTAAAGTTGCATACGATGGAACCAATTATGCGGGCTGGCAAATACAAAAAAATGACATAACGGTTCATGGTGTGTTACATGATGCAATTAAGCAAATTTTGAATGGAAGTGATTTTTCACTTCTTGGTGCAAGTCGTACAGATGCTGGGGTTCATGCGCTTGGTCAATGTGTACATTTGATGCCAGAGAATTTAAATATACCTGTCGAGAGGCTTCCGTATGCGCTAAATTCTGTTTTGCCAAAGGACATTGCGGTTTTAGATTCTAAAATTGTGTCCGATGATTTCCATCCCATTAGGGACGCTATTTCTAAAACATACATTTATAAAATCTGGAATAAAGCATACCGCAACCCGCTTTTGCACAACTATTCAGCTCACATTTCAAAGGGGCTTGATGTTGAATTGATGCAGGAGTCTTGTATTCATTTTGTTGGTAAACACGATTTTGCAGCTTTTTGTGCTACGGGGTCAAGCGTTAAAACGACTGTGCGGGAGATTTTTTCGCTAAAAATTTCTAACAGCAATGGCTTGATAGAGATTTTTGTAAATGGCAACGGTTTTCTTTATAATATGGTGCGCATAATTGCGGGTACGCTTGTCGAAGTTGGATTGGGTAAAATCAACCCAAACACAATACCTGCCATAATTGCATCATGCGACCGTAACAAAGCGGGAAGAACCATGCCGCCACAAGGGCTAACATTGATAGAAGTTGAGTATAACAAACCCGAAAATGGGCGGCAAATGCCACCCATACGGTCGTTTGACTTTCTTTAGATTGCACTGTGAGTGAACGCTACAATTTGACTGATTGGAATTTCGGTTACAGCTCCAAGCAAGCTGCCCCATGGTCCAAAGCCGAAGTCATAGCCTAAACCGCCACGACTGCACATGCCGCCACCCCATGTCATATCGAATGGGCCAAAAGGTCCGTTCAATGGGCAAGCTGGTGGTGCGCCGATACGGCTGATTAATCTCACGATATTCTCATCGACACATGCCAAGACACCGGTAAAACCTGCGCCAGATGGGCCGCCAGAAGATGTGAAGATTGTTACGGTTTTGCCTACATAACGAGCCATGTCGGCGAACATTTCAAATCTTTCCATACGCATATTTTTTCCTCCTTCCGTTTGGGGCTCTTCCCCTTATGTCATATATTATGAAGGCTTGGGATAATGTGTTACAAGCCAAAAGAGAAAGTGGAGGGTGGATTTTGACTATTAAGAATGTATTGGTGCATGAAAGCAACAAAGAAATACCGCACGATGCCTTTGACGAAGAAAAAGAGAAAATGATAAAATATATTACGAAGCATGGGGCCGTTCAGGTCGATGCTTTTATTACATTGATAAAGAAAGCCTTTGTGGAAAAGGGTGCGGTTTGTGATTTTCAAATAATCTTGCCTATTGACAAAGCTGTGCCAAATCTTGGTCGTCCAAAGTATAATTTTTATACTGCTTATCGTATAGAAGGATGCATCATGTCCAAATATCAAGGTCATTTTTTGCCGCCAAAAAGCCGCTATAAAGAATTAGAAGAGGAAATACGAGCAGAATTGGAAGAAATTGAAAAAGAGGGAAAAAGAAAGTAATGTGATATAGTAAAAAGCAGATAATTTTAAACACCCCACCATTGATTTTGGTGGGGTGTTTTGTGTTATTTTGGTAGTTTAATGAGATTTTCTATGTATAGCTGATTTAAAGCCATCATTGTGCCCAGCTTGCCGTGATGCCACGTTAAACCGCCTTGCACGTAAATGTCGTATGGCGGGCGAACGGGACCGTCGGCAGAAAGCTCAATGGTCGAGCCTTGAGTAAATGCACCAGCGGCAGAAATGAGAGGGTCAGCATAGCCCGGCATTTCAAAAGACGGCTCTGGGTCAAACATGGAGTCCACTGGAGAAGCCTTTTGTATACCACGGCAAAAAGCTATCATTTTTTCTGCCGAGCCAAGACGAATAACCTGTGGTGTGTCCGTGCGGGTAACAGATGCTGGCGGTGAGGTTTTAAAGCCAATGCGGCTAAAAACTTCGTCAAATAATATAGCTGTTTTAACAGAGGCACAAACCATGCTTGGGGCAAGGAAAAAACCCATAAGCATAGGTTTGTTTTGACCTAATGTTGCGCCTTGCGCCATTCCCATAGAAGGCGAAAATAGCTTGCGGGCAGCGTTTTCTACAAAAGTATGCCCTCCGGCAATATAACCGCCTGTTGGAGCAATGCCTCCGCCGGGGTTTTTAATAAGCGAGCCAACAACTGCGTCAACGCCTATATCAGTAGGCTCCAAACGCTCCACAAATTCGCCGTAGCAGTTATCAACCATTATTAAAACATCTTTACGGATATTTCGTACAAATTCTGTGATTTTTTTGATTTCTTCGATGGGAAAACCCGTCATAAAGCTATATCCCTTGCTGCGCTGTATGGCGACTACCTTGGTTTTTGCGGTAATTGCCTCTGCAAGTTTGTCGTAGTCTATGCCGCCACTAGGCAGTAAGTTTACTTGCTTATATACTACTCCATGCTCGATAAGCGAACCTTGAGTCGGAGTAATGCCGATTACTCTATGTAATGTGTCGTAGGGTTGTCCTGTTGCATAAACCAGTTCATCTCCGTGGCGCAGGCTTCCGAAAAAAGCTGTGGAAAGAGCGTGCGTACCGCTAATAAGCTGCATACGCACAAAAGCCACGTCAGCATTAAAAGTGTCGGCATACACTGCCTCCATAGCATCACGCCCAATATCTCCAACACCATAGCCTGTTGTGCCTGCAAAGTGAGCTTCAGACACACCATTTTTAACAAAAGCTGCAAGCACCTTTGCTTGGTTGTGTTCGGCAATTTCTTCTACTTCTTCAAAGCGTGGCTTGGCGGCTTTT
>WRBU01000018.1 GCA_009784355.1 Defluviitaleaceae bacterium | reverse complement strand
TTTATAAAAACAAATTTGTTTAATGGCTTGATGCAGAAAACAGGCGAGAAATATACTCAATACAAGTGCAAAAGAAGCCAAATCCGACCTATCGAAGGAAACGGTCCTATGCACAATATCAAATCTTTTAGCAGCGGAACGCTTTCAAAAAAGCAGCTCCGCTGCTTTTTTGATGCGCAAAAATATGAAACGAAGTGAAATGTTTTGTACATGGGGTCAAGGGGATACCCCTTGAAAGCGGTCTGTGTTACAACACAGACATTGCTTGGGCGTTCGATCCGCTCCCTTTTGGAGCGGTGTTGTATGCTGGGGTTAGAGCGTAAAAACGTAATTTATAACTTGCTATTTGGATTATAAAGATGTTATTGAAATTTGATTTTACGTAATTAAATTTGAAAATTGCGACTATTGTTTTGACGAAAAATTACAATCCTACATCGTAATCGTAAGAACCATTAAAGAAATAAAACCAAAGTATTAAATTGTTTGCAGAGTTGCCTTGGTTTTCCTCTTTGAGGTTTTCCGTAAAACAAAACAAAGCAGAGGGTTGAGTTATTTCAACTCCCTCTGCTATATATTTTGCATTGATTATGTATGGTGTCTTACTGATTTTAGTTTCTTGAGAAAACACCTCCCCTCTTTAACGCTCACTTCTGCTCTAATGTGGTTGAATTTAATTGAAATTCTGTATTTAAAAACATATGAAGCAAAAACTCTTTATTTGAGTGAAGCGGCTCACAATTAAGAAAGCACCAGAGGTTTACAGAAAATGACCAGATGTAAAGCACTACACACCTAAGTAGATGTAAGAAAATCTGCAATAATGATGGGGCTGTATACGTTGGGGAAACTACGGAATGTTGGGGATAGCAGATGCCAAGAAGGTGTCTGCTATTTTCATTGCCTAAGTCATACCTATGGAGTATATATATGAACAGAAGAAATATATAAAAATATTTATGTCGTATATATTTGACTTTTATTCTTGTATATGCTACAATGATATTCAGGAGGTGAGGACGTGGCAAAGAATCTACGGATAAAATCCGCACGAGCGGCAAAAGACATGTCGCAAAAAGACCTTGCCGAAGCTGTTGGGGTAGCTCGGCAAACTATGAACGCCATTGAAAAGGGTGACTATAATCCCTCAATTAAGCTTTGCCTTGCCATTTGTAAAGTGCTTGGCAAAACACTTGACCAATTATTTTGGGAGGAAAATGAGAATGAATAACAAGAAAAACGGTTTAGATGAAATGCAGAATCAGCAACGCAACAAAATTGGAAATCAAATGTTTATGGTAATGACAATTTTGTTATTCATAAACAATGGACTTCGTGGATTTGGGATAACATGGTTAGAATACCCAACAAATATCATGCTGATTGTTACGATATGCTTGAGTGTCTACCTTGTTCGGCTGGTCATTGCAAATGCTTATCTTCCAACAAACAAGAAAAGCAACACAATTAGACTTGTTGTTGCGCTTGTATGTGCTATTGCACTTGGAATATCTGCTGTTTTTTTCCTCGGGCAATCAACTGTTGAAGTAAATGAACCCGCAAATAGTTATGGTGCGATTGCTCTTTTTGTTTTTTCGGCTGTTGGTTTAATCGCCGTATTTGTTACAGCGTTAATCAAGAAAAAAAGTAATAACGATGATGAAGATTGAAAAGTCATTTTAACTTTCACGAAGTATAAAGACTTAAAAAAGCCGTTGTGAATGTAAACTCGCAATGGCTTTTTTCGTGGAGTGGCTTGCCACAACACACAAAGCCCTCGGCAGAGCCCACCGACACCTTTGCCGCTTGCGGAAAAGGTGTCAGAGTGGGTCACACACTCCAAGGGAGGATGTGAAAAATGCTGCCGACGACACCGTTTAGTTTGTGCCTATTACACAAGCCCACTAAGCTATGGATACAACAATGACTTATTATCAGACTGTCGTGAATCCTGTATGTCGTCAATAAAAACCGTATTATCAACGACTTGATAAACGATTAGATACCGCTCGTATGATACCATATATCGATATTTTCCGCTTCGCAAATAGGGTCTGCCGAAAACAGGATTGCGAAACGGCAAACGCTCCAACGAGTGCATATCGGCCACGAGGTTATCCAAAAGCCTTTCGGCGGATGATTCACTCACCCTTGCCAAAAATTCAAAGTGGTCAAACATTCTGTCGTTCACGGCAGGGTCGATTATTACCGTGTATACCTTATCTACATTATCTATTTTTGCCTACCCCTCGTTTAATGGCTTGGCGCATATTTCTTTGGAACTCGTCGATAGAATACCCTTGCGTACCCATGAGCCGTGCGGTTTCAGCGGCTATCAGGCGTTCTGCCGTAGCCAAGTTTTCTTCACGGCGGCCATATGTTTCTATGTCCATAAGAACCATATCGCCCTCGCCATTGAGAGTAAGGAATACAGGAACTTTATTAGTGCGGCATATCTCTGCTACATTGTTGTAGTTTTTGCGCAGTTCGCTTGATGGCTTAATGATTGGTTGCATATGCTCAACTCCTTCACGAATCAAATATACCCTTATTATACCCCATATAAGGCACAAAAACAACCCCTAATTTTACGATAATTATTTTTGCAATACGAACACTACAAAGCTAATTCAAAGAAAAATCCCAAGCCCATTTGCGGAAGTGTGCAGCCGCTTGATGGGCTTTTTATATAGATTGGCAAATTTTACGCACCATATCACAAGGGCGCGGCTCTCTTTTTGAAGCTGCGCCCTAATCTTTTATAAAGGAGTTTTTGCACATGGACAAAAACCAAAACGAAACACCGTCGCAAGCGAAAACGGCAAGCCCATTAATACTGATGTTTAGGATAGAGTTTGATAATGCAAGAGGGGTAAGGGTAGAAATCAACTGGTAGCAAAACTTACTTTCATAAGCAATAATAACAATAGCACCCGACACATTCCCTAACAATGCGAATCACGTCGGGTCGTTTGAATTTTATGAAGATTTTGATTGAATTTTGCTTCTCCGTCTGATATAATAGCATCAAAAGTATTGAAATCACAAGTTTTAAAGGAGTTGACGAAGTGAAGCAGGCATACAATCTTGATTTTGAGTGCATTAACAAAATATTAAAATACATTAAAGCAATAGGCGATGCCTATGATGTATTCAAAATAAAAAAGGCGACCGATTTGAGCAATAATTATGTATGCCAACTTGCCGTCACACAAGCAATAACAAATATTTTCGAGGTTAAAAAGCGAATGAGCAAGGATGTTCTTGCACAAGCACCCTCTTTTAACAAAATCGGTCTAAAAGCCGCAAGAAATATAGCAAGCCACGATTATGAAAGTTTAGATTTTGACATAATATTTAGAAGAACGCAGCAACTACTAAAATTTGAAGTTATTGCAGAGCTAGAGGAGGTCAAAAATGGTATCGAACGAAGTTAGGCAAACAATTCTTGAAGCTAAACAGTATCCGTATATTCTTCGAGTGGGAATCTTTGGCTCCTACGCCCGCAACGAACAAACAAAAATAAGCGACCTCGATATTATAATTGATTATGACAACAGCTCTGATGATTTTTTAGACAATTTAGATGACTTTATGGAAGATATGGAAATTGCATATGGGGATAAAATCGATTACGTAACCTTTCCTGCTCTTATGGGTTCTAGCGATGAAAGGTTTAAACGAAACGTACTTAACGATGTACAGTGGGTTTATGTTGCAAATTAACTATGCTGATTTATTGTAGCAACGGTTACATCATAAAGTGTCGCCAACATTTTGGATGTGATTGTCAAGAGCTTTGCTACGAATGTGGACAGGCGGTTAAATGAGGAAGTGTGAAGAGAATGAAGTTGGAACAGTGAGTAATGTGTAGATAAAAATGTTCTTTTGCTTTTTCAAAATACCTCACCATAAAAGATACTGCCAAAGACGCACCAAACACACAGTGTGTGTCAATCGAAAAATCGACCATTATTCAGATGCGAGTGGTCGATTTTTCATTTAGATTGTGTGGTTGAAATTTCGCTTGACAAAAGTAAAAAGTATTGACAAAAGTATCCTTATGTGTTATTCTTATTTTAAAGACATAAACCACAAGCCCACCGCAAAGTACAAAAGGGCAAGACGTATTCGTTATCAATAAAACGAGCGTTGAAGAAAGGAAGTGATTTCTGCGGCAAGAAATTAAAATAATTAGGACAATATGCATAATTAACGGAAAATATAGAGCAGAGGGAGCTGAAATTAGCCTTCCCTCTGCTTCATTTAGTTTCACGAAAGAATTAAAAGGTCATAGGCATACGCTGGAAACGGCATATGCCTATGACTTTCTTTATTTTACAGCCGGCGACCTTTAAGGTCATGCAAAATTTTGCATCAAAAAATTGGAATATCCAATGTAAATATTGGAAATCATTTTAAGAGAGGTGTTGCGATGACTAATAACTTAACTTTATCAAGAACTCTAAACGGCAATCCTGTTACACAGGAGCAAATGAAATCATACGTTTTTCGGAGTGAGGTATTTGAAAAAATTATCCATTCCGTTAACGAGCGCGTAAAGAGAGGTGTTTCACCTGATGACAAAACGAAAAAAACAAGTTGAAATTTTTAGCGGTATGTGTTACAATAAATGTGGGCATATGCGCCTGTCTTATTGTAGTCTTGAGGGGGATGACTTTGAACAAGACAAAAACAGCAGCAATATACATTCGTGTTTCTACTGAAGCACAGCGTGAGGAAGGCTATTCTATTGATGCACAAAAAGAAATGCTGACTGCTCATTGCGTTTCAAAGGGCATAAAAAACTATGCCTACTACATAGACGGCGGCTTTACGGGAAGCAATATCGAAAGACCGCAGATGCAACTATTGATTAGCGACATTAAACAAGGCAAAATTTCACATGTGGTTGTGTACAAACTCGACAGACTTTCTCGTAGCCAAAAGGACACCCTGTATTTGATAGAGGATGTTTTTAATCCCCACGGTGTGGATTTTATTTCCATGAACGAAAGTATGGATACGTCAACACCTCTAGGGAGGTTGATGCTTGGTATTTTATCGGCGTTTGCACAGCTTGAACGTGAAAATATCCGTGAACGTACCCGCATGGGAATGCGTGAGCGTGTGAAAAGCGGAAAATGGATGGGCGGCGGACGCACGCCTTTTGGTTATGATTATGACGAAATTACTGGTACACTTGTGCCTAATAAGGATGCTGAGCGGGTTCGCAAGGTGTATGAGCTGTATTTGAAAGGACATTCTACAGGTCATATCGCTCAAAGTTTAGGCTTGAAATATGATAAATTGGCATACCAAATTTTAACACGCAAGTCCAATGCGGGTTATATTCAATACAATGGTGAAGAGTATCTTGGTAAACATGAACCAATAATCAGCCTTGAAACTTATGAAGGAACAATGAGATACATGAAGGAACGGTCTGTTAAAAAGGTTTCGGAGTCAAATTATTTACTCACGGGGCTTTTGGTTTGCGGTAGATGCGGGGCGAAAATGCGTTACCAGAAATGGGGCAAGCGAGATTGCAAGCTGGTTTGCTATTCACAAGACAAGAGCAAAAAACATTTGGTGAAGGATGAAAATTGTAATAATCCTAAAATTTGGGCGACAGACGTTGAGGATTTGGTAGTAAAAGATTTCTTGGAGCTATCCTTTGAATACAGCAAACTTGCACCGCCGAAAATTTCCAATATGAGCCTGTTGGAAGTATTGCACGACCAATACAGCAGCATTGCACAAAAACTGCGTCGCTTGTACAACCTTTATGCTGAAAGCACGGATGATATTTTGCTTGAATCTATCAACACCACAAAAAAAGAGTTGTATAACATTCAGTTGCAAATAGAAAATGAAACAGAAAAAAACAAGTCAACAGGCGGCTTTGCAAATCTGCATAAGACATTGACCGAGCTCCCCGAAACTTGGGAGTATATGACAATTAAAGAAAAAAAGGTGCTGCTTAACGATTGTATAAACAAAATCACTATTACGGATGGTCACGTGGTCATTGATTACAAACTCAGCAGAATCAAAGAGGACGGAAACGATGATAATAAATAGTCTGTAAAGGGAAACTGTCGGTAGATTGCAGGGGGAGTAACGTATGGAGTATACGCTTATGCATAGGAATGTGCCTGTTGTTCAGTTGGAGATTGATAGCGAAACGGAGTTTATTTCAAAAATTGGTAAAGTATATAATAATGAGCGTCTTCCTATTGGAATAAGTATCAAAGATGGCGTACCAAACCGCAAAGATTTACATGAATGGTGGTTGGGTCGCTGCATTCCGGCAAGCAGGCAAAACATCAAAGAGGCTCTCTACGCATTGGGTGTTTCAACCACCGAAAGACTTATAATGCGCTGTTTTGGTTTGTCTCTTTCCGACCAGTATTGGGTCAATCCCGTAAAAAATCCACTCGACTGGGGAAAAATCAATTTCTTCAATAATCCATTTTCGGAGGATGTCGGGAATGCACTTTTTGGCGGTAAACCCAAAGATGCATTTAACCTCATTTCGCCAAACAATACGTCTGACGGATGGTTAAAGAAAAAATGGCAGATTATTGATGGTAAGCGTGTTTTGATAAAAGGCGGCAGCGGCGTTTTTCAACAAGAGCCGTATAATGAAGTTATTGCAAGTGCAATATGCCGACGGCTTGATATGCCGCACGTTAGTTATACAGTAAAAACCGAGGGCGAAAACCCTTACAGCCTTTGCGATAATTTTGTAACTAAAGAAACGGAGTTTGTTCCAGCATGGCGAATAATTGCTATATCTAAAAGAAAGAATCATGATTCCTATTTTTCTCACCTCTTACGTTGTGCCGACTCGCTTGGTATACCTAACGTTCGTTCTGCATTGCATCAAATGCTTGTGTTGGATTACATCATAATGAATGAGGACAGACATTATAACAATTTTGGCTTCATTCGTGATGCAGCAACCCTGAAATGGGTAGGTGCGGCACCTATTTTTGATAATGGCACATCAATTTGGTATAACACAATGCGGGTCGGTTTTGCAATGGAAAGTAAGCCGTTTCGCAACAGCCATGAAGAACAAATTAAGTTGTTGGAGGATTTTTCGTGGCTTGACCTCGGCAAACTAAATGGTGCGGAGGAAGAATTTGATGCTATACTTAAGCAGTCTTCTTTTGTGGACGAAGCACGCCGCAACGCAATTTGCAATGCCCTGATGGAACGGATAAATAAGCTCGCACTTTTAATAAAATAGGGACTGTATATGTGTTTGACAAAGGTGCAAGCTCCAGCGGGCGACTGAAAGTCGCCCCTACAATGTTGTTAGTGATTATACGATGGTATTATATCGCCCTCTTCATTTGTCAACAGCTATTCAAAATAAAACCAGTTTTTGTGATAATCAATCAGCCCCTCCTTTTTCATTCGTGACAATTCGCGAGACAGGGCGGCTCGGTCAACATTTAGGTATTCTGCCATTACATTTCTGTTCATAGGTATAGTGAAGGAGGAGCTTTGTTGCTCTTTTGAGGTGCGCTGCAAAAAGGTTAGGATTTTATCCCGCACGGTGGGTTTAAGAAGGCAGTTAATGCGCTCGTGGAGCTCAAGTCCTTTGTCAGCGACTGCATTGATGTAATTGCGCAGGAGTTGCTCGTGTCCTGCGCAATTACCTTTACAGCGGGCAAGAAGGCGTTCAAAAGATATTAGTGTGATGGTAGAATCCGTGGTGGCTTGTACGGATACAGGGCTGATGTGACCCTCTCGTGCGGCAACCATCACGCCAATGACACTGTTTTGTTCGATGAAAGTAAGTATTATAAGCCGCCCCGATAAATCCCATTTGATGGAGCGTGCCTGTCCCGACACCACTATGCCAAATTCAGTAGCAACGCTACCTTCTTCAATAATTAGCTCGTCCTTTTTGTAGTGAACGGTTCTTGCATTAATGCACTTAAGTAATCTCGGTAGGTCAGTTTCGGCAATGCCGTGAAACAGGTCTGTCATTTTAGCACCTCTGCAAATGGGGCGATGATTCTGTCAAGTATGCCGTGTATGTAGCTTATAGCAATGCCGTAATTGGTGATAGGGATGCCTGCATTAATTGCGGCATTTTTACGATGTTGCATTTCACGGGTGTTTTGCATACATGAACCACAATGGATGATGAGTTTGTAGGGCGTTAGGTCGTGGGGAAAGTCGCCGCCTGATGAAAACTCGAAGGTTGGTCTTTCGCCTGTTTTTTCTTCAATCCATTTGGGGATTTTTACTGTGCCAATGTCGTCACATTGGCGGTGGTGGGTGCAACCCTCAGCAATGAGGATTTTATCCCCTGTTTTTATTTCGGATATATTTGCCGCACCCTGCACCGCTTCTTTTAGTACACCTTTATAGCGTGCCATCAAAATCGAAAAAGATGTTAGGGGGATGTGGGACGGCACAATTTTCGCCACTTGCCCAAATACTTGACTGTCGGCTATTACCAGCTTTGGCGGTGTTTTTAATACCTCGTCCAGTTGTGCGGGTTGGCAAACAATGGCGACTGCGCCCATGTCAATTACATCCCTCAACACTTGTTGTTGTGGCAGGATAAGTCTACCTTTGGGGGCGGAGCTGTCAATCGGCACAACAAGCACCACCACATCACCTGTGGTAAGCAAATCCGCCACAAGAGGAAATTCCTCTTCTAACTTACCAATTTCAGCGATTTTTTCTTTTAGCTCATGTATGCCCTCTCCTGTTACGGCACTAACAGCGAGCGAGTATTGCTCGCCCGCACGGGTGTTTGGTAAGTCGGATTTTGTGTAGATAATTAGATACGATATGCCTTTTTTTGTGAACAATTCAATCATACGTTGGTCATCTTCATTCATTCCGACTGTCGAATCCACCGCCAACAAAGCAAGGTCGGTACGGCGCAGTATTTTTTGGGTGCGGGATATTCGTTTTTCGCCAAGCTCGGTGGTGTCGTCAATGCCTGGGGTGTCAATTAGCATTACAGGGCCAATGGGCAGTAATTCCATTGGTTTAAACACGGGGTCGGTTGTTGTTCCCTTAACGTCCGACACCACGGCGGCATCTTGGTTGGTTATGGCATTGATAAGGCTGGATTTTCCTGCATTTTGCCGCCCAAAAATGCCTATATGCAGCCTGTGGCTATTAGGTGATTTATTCATACGTAGTAGTCCCTCCCGCCTTCTTTTATTTTTTGTAGATTTGCCGTGGTTATTTCACGCATTTTTTCGCTTGGGATGTTTTGGATTCCAGCTTGAATTACGACCTCGGCAGCGGCTTTTGCGGGGTTGTCGGGGGCATAATCCAACAGATATTCCTGTAAAGTCGTTAAAGCATTGGGGTGGCAACAATTTAGAATTTGCCCACTTTTGCACAAGTCCATGAAGCGGTCGCCTGTGCGCCCAAGGCGGTAACACGCCGTGCAAAAGCTAGGGATAAAACCGCCCTCAATTAGCCAATCCACAATCTCCCCTAGAGTACGGTGGTCACAAAGGTCAAATTGGTCTGTACCATCGTAATCTTCATTTGTATCCTCGGCATAACCGCCCACGGTGGTTTTTGAACCGCCACTAATTTGCGTAGCTCCAAGGTCAAGTGCAATTTTGCGGCAGGATTCGGTTTCGCGGGTCGAGATGATTATGCCTGTATACGGCACAGCCACCCGCACAGTAGCAACAAGGCGGGCAAAGGTTGCGTCGTCAATGGCATTTGGGAAGTTGCTGGAATCAATGCCCTGCGCCGAGCGTATACGGGGCAGCGACACCGTATGCGGTCCAACCCCGTACATACGCTCTAAATGGTCAGCGTGCATAAGAATCGCTGCCAGTTCATAGCGGTAATCATATAGCCCAAACAACACACCAACCCCCACATCATCAAGCCCCGCCTGCATTGCGCGGTCGTGTGCGGTGGTGTGCCAGTCATAATCCGCCTTTGGGCCTGATGGGTGCAATGCCTCGTATGTTGGCTTGTGATAGGTTTCTTGGAATAGGATATATGTGCCAATATCGGCGGCTTTTAGCTTGCGGTATTCTTCCGCAGTTGCGGCGGCAATATTGACATTGACCCTACGAATTGCACCATTTTTATATTTCGTATTTTGTATAGTGCGTATACACTCGATAATATATTCAATGTTGTTGTATTTGGGATGCTCGCCCGCCTCGATAACAATACGCTTATGACCCATTTCCTGCAATGCCACCACTTCACGAGCAATGTCATCTTGGCTTAGCTTGCGGCGGGGCATGTCCTCATTTTCCAATCTATACGGACAGTATGTACATCCATTTACACAATAATTGGATAAATACAGCGGCGCAAACAACACCACACGACCGCCATAAAACTCGTCTTTAATCCCCTTTGCCAACTTAAAAAGTTCATCCGTTTTATCGGACACCAAAAGCAGCGACGCTTCACGAGGGGTCAGCCCATTTTTGGCGGCGGCTTTTACCATTATAGCGTCAATCATTTCATGGTTACCCTTGTTTTCGTCCGCCCATTTTAGCGTGTTCAAAATCTCTTGGTGATTGATAAAATCAGCTTTCATTATAGTCCCCCCTGTCAATTGCAAGTTCGCACCCAATAGCCGACATGCGCCTTGCCATATCGCCGCCGCTATCCATAGCAGAGCTGGTTGTGCCTATTTTATTATTGTACAAAAGATATTTTTTGCGTTCGCTTGTTGGTGAAATGTTAGGCATCACCACATTTGCCCCCGCCATTATGCCTAACTCCCGCCCATTGTCCTTGATTGTTCCAAGAGCCGTGGTTGCGGGCAATAGTAAGTTTGGTTTCATTAGGCGTAGGATGGCAATGATGTTGAGTGTAGTTTGCACACATCCAGCCGCCTCGCCGCCAAAAGGCGTAGCATCATGGGGCAAAAATGGCCCAACACCCACCATTTGGGGGTCAAGCTCCTTGATGAACATCAAATCACCCACAATGTCGTCCAATGTTTGACTTGGCGACCCCACCATAAAACCGCAACCCACTTGATAGCCGATTTCCTTTAAAGTCCATAGGCAGTCCAAGCGGCTTTGTAATCTCATATCCAGCGGATGCATACTTGCATAATGTTTAGGGTTTGTAGTTTCCTGCCTTAATAGATAACGGTCCACCCCCGCATCATACAGCCTTTGGAAACTTTCCCTGCTGCGTTCACCAATGGAGAGGGTGACTGCGCAGTCAGTATGCCCTCCCTTAATTGCCCTTACAAGGTCCACCAACACATCATCCGTAAAGAAAGGGTCTTCGCCGCCCTGCAACACAAATGTGCGATAGCCAAGCTCATATCCCGCTTCGTAGCTCTCCAAAATCTGCTCCTTGGTAAGCCTATACCTCGCTGCCCCGCCATTGCTTGTCCGCAACCCACAATAAAAACAATCGTTTTTACAATAATTAGTAAACTCAATTAACCCACGCGCGAAAATTTTATTGCCAAAAACTTGCATCCGCACCTCATTAGCTTTTTGGTGTAGATATGGGTCGGTGGTTGCAAGCAACTCCTTAAACTCATCAAACTTCAATGTCCTGTTTTTAATTAATTTATCAACTAAAACTTTCATCGTCAGCACCTCCACCATCATTATACCATACCTTGACCAAATTTTTCGTTGCACATGCAACAAAAAACTAGATATGAAATCTAATCAAAATCAAAAATGGTCGTTGTATTGTGAATCAAGATGTGATATAATAGAAGTGCAAGCCTAATAAATAAGCCCTTTTAGTGGCTTAATTACGCAATTTTCCCCAAATGACATTGATGCCTATGA
>WRBU01000017.1 GCA_009784355.1 Defluviitaleaceae bacterium | reverse complement strand
TTTGCTCTCCACCGCATCCATTGCAATTTTTTTGGCAACACGTACAATCTCGTCCCGCCCTCCATAATTAATGGCAATATTTAACAAAATGCCCGTCTTGTCCTTTGTCAATTCCTCAAGATGGGCAATTTTTTCCCGAAGGGTGGGGGTGAGGGCGGCTCTGTCACCAATAATGCGAATACGCCCATTGCTTTTTTTCACATCATCGATATATTTTTGGATATATTCGGTGATAAGCCCCATAAGGTAGGCGACTTCGTCCTCATCACGTTTCCAGTTTTCGGTGCTGAATGCATATACGGTAAGGGCTTCAAACCCCACCGCATCCATGTTTTGCACCAAACGGCGCAATGCTTGCGCACCAGCCCTATGCCCCGCTTCACGCCGCATAAAAAACTTTTTTGCCCAGCGTCCATTGCCGTCCATAATTATACCTATATGTTTTGGAAAATCGCTTTTATTCATACATCACCTTACACAGTCATAATTTCCTTGGTTTTGTCGTCGGCAATTTTGTCAAGCTGTTTAATTTTGTCGTCGGTCAATTTTTGGATGTCGTCCTTTGCTTTTTTAAGATGGTCTTCGGTTATTTCGCTCGCTTTTTGGGCTTTTTCTGCCGCATCTACTGCATCACGGCGAATGTTGCGGATGGCTACCTTGGCATCTTCGCAACGCTTTTTAACCTCTTTGGAAAGGTCTTTGCGGCGGTCTTCTGTAAGTTCGGGGAAAGTAAGGCGGATGACTTTGCCGTCGTTTGACGGGTTAATGCCCAAATCAGAGCTGGTTATTGACTTTTCAATGGCTTTTAGCATGGACGGGTCCCATGGGGCAATTTGCAGCATACGTGCCTCCGGTACGGAAATATTTGCAACTTGAGAAATGGGGGATTGTGTACCGTAATTATCTACGGTCAACTTGTCAAGCACACGTGGGTTTGCACGCCCGGCTCTAATGCTTTCTAGGTCGGCTTCAAAAGCCTTTATGCTTTTGTTCATTCTGTTTTCGAATTCTTTTGCGTCAAACATTATATGTCCTCCTTTGAATGCGGGCGGTGTTCGCCCCTTTGTTATACGGTTACTTTTGTGCCTATTTCATAAATTTTTTCATCATCACCCGAAGCACATTTTACAATGGCACCAGGTTCGTCCAGCCCAAAAACAATAGACAAAAGGCGTTGTTCACGGCATATTGCACTTGCTGCTGTGTCTATTACTGTAAGGTTGTTTTGGATAATTTCGTCGTATGTTATGTGGTGTTTTTTTACTGCCTTATTGTTTTGGCGTGGGTCGGCATCATACACGCCGTCCACATTTTTTGCAAAAAGCAAGGCGCAGGCTTCAAGCTCGGCTGCTCTAATTGCCGCAATGGTGTCTGTGGAAAAAAATGGATGCCCCGTACCTGCTGCAAAAATAATTACATTCTTTTTTGCCATAAGCGACAATGCCGCTTTTTTGGAAAACTGCTGGGTAACAGTGCCTATAATAACAGGGGTCATTACAAGGCTCTCTATGCCGCCTGCTTCCAGCATGTCTGTAAGATACACGGCATTCATAACAGTTGCCATCATACCAATTTGGTCGCTTTTTACTTTGTCCATGCCGTCTTTGCTATCCCTGCCACGCCAAAAATTGCCGCCGCCAACAACAAGTGATACTTGGACATCATTGTCTAAAAGCTGGCGTATTTGGGCAATAATGCCCGCAATAATTTTGTCGTCAAAGCGTCCTGCAATATTGTTTCCCGCCAAGGCTTCACCGCTTAATTTAATTACAACCCTTTTAAACAAGCCTTTATCACACCTTCCAAAATTTATCTTATGTTTGTCAATATTATATCACGTTGCAGTTACAAATGCAAGACAGAACATGCACTATTTTTTTGCACGCCGCTTATTTTTGCCCAAAAGCATTAAGAGAGTGCCTTCCACTTCCTCGAGGCGTTTTAGCACAGTTTCGCCGTTTTGTGAACGCCTTTTGACAGGGCGGTACATAACCCGCCGCATCCTATTTTTAAACCTATTTGTGAACATAAGTCTTTCACCTCCGTGGAAAAGTATATGCAGAACTGGCAATGGCGCATAACCCCGCTTGGAGTGCTTTTGAATGTCAAAACGCCACAATTTGCGTTTGAAAGTGTTGGAAGTGGATGGTTATGCATCATTGCCATCTTGGCATGATTTTCCAGTTGACAAACTATTACAAAATATGTAACATTTATCGTAACATTTGTAATAATTTTGGAAGATGTAGGAGGAAGGAAAATGATAGACACAATAATTACATGGATTTGGGCAATAATAGCAATTTTTTCACAAGACCTCGACGACACCCGTAGGGACGAACTGTGTTCGCCTGCTGTCGATTTGGCAACCAACTACAAAACATTTTACGAAACACAACACGAAGAAATAATCGTGCCCCAATACATACCAAATTTATACGCTACATGGCAAGAAATCCAGCATATTTTTGCACGTGAAACGGATGCCCGTGTAGTAGACCTCGCCACGGGGCTAGAATTTAATGTCCGCCGCACTTTTGGCACTCACCATGCAGATGTAGAGCCTTTAACCACGGAAGATGCCGACATTATGCGCTATATTTGGGGCGGGTACAGCTGGGCTCGCCGTTCTGTTGCCGTCTATGTTGCAGGTCAAGTCTTTCCTGCATCTTTAACTTTCTTTCCCCACGCAGGGCGTGATGATGCCCCAGCACTTGCCACGGTGGATAACCGCTCTGGTGGCTACGGCAGGGGCGTTAATTTAGACGCTGTAAAAGGCAATGGTGTCTGCGGCATTGTGTGTATGCACTTTTACGGAAGCCTTCTTCATGGAAGTCTACGAAGCAACCCCGACCATCAAAACGCTGTTTTGCGTGCTAGAGAAATTTTGCAAGAGCTGCGGTAAATTATCGCCCTGCAACCATTTATCGGCGGCGCAACTCAATAACTGTCACTTGCGGCGGGTTAAAAAACCGCCATGTAAAATATGTAGTACCTATACCACTGCAAACATACATCTGCGCCAAGCCATCAGCATAACTATACAACCCCTTACCATAGGAAGGAAACCATCCTTGCCCCGGAGCATAAAGCGTTGGCAAAAACGGCAGACGAACTTGCCCGCCGTGAGTATGCCCAGCAAGTACCATCATCGCTCCATCGTGTTTTATACGGTCAAAAATTTGCGGCTGGTGAGATAATACCAAGCGAAACGGCGGGTCAAAATGCCCAAACAAAGCCTCTTTGCCGTCAAAACCATAGCGCAGCATAGCAGAATAATCCTGAGTGCCAATGATTGTTAAAATACCACCGTTTATATCAAGTTCATATTCCTCGTTATATAAAAATGTGATGCCAAGTTCATCCATTATAGCCATAAAGCGTTGCAAATGCGCTGTTTCGTGGTTGCCCTCCACAAAGAAAGTAGGCACTCTATTAGCCAACGCTTCTAATTGCTGCCAATGCGGATTGAGTTCTAAAATGGGGTCAGCCCGTCGCCAACCGCCGTCGAGAACAATATCTCCCGTTATCACCGCAATGTCAAATTCTGCTTCGTCAACAATCCCCCAAATATCCACATTCATCACATAAGGGTCATCGCTGTGTAAGTCGGTTATTTGTAAAATGCGAAGTCCGTGCAAATGGGGCGGCAACTCGTCAAAATACGCAACCACCTCATTTAATCTAGGATTGCGGGATGATAAAAGTCCGTATCCAATAAATAGCACCAAAAGCGCAAGCGGAATTACCCACCGCAGCATTTTTCTCACTTCTTAAAACAGCTCCCTCCAATAAACTCACGCAAGAGCGAAGTTTTTGGTACTTCATTTTCAACAATGCCCATAAAACCGTCCAAAAATTTTAACAAACGGCAAGCCTCAATATAGGCTGGGTCATTATCTTTTATCGCAAACAAAAGCGGCATGGCATGTATTTTTAAAATACACAGCTCATAAACAAGCGCAGAGTTAAAAATCACATCAGCATTTTCTTGGAAAGGGAAAATATTTTCGTGTTCGCCCCGTACCACACTTGGCCACATGTCAATGGTGCGTTTGGCATCAAAGCCACGGAATTGGTTATCCCGCACCAAACGGCGTATTTTGCGGGTATCTGTTGTGCCAATACGGTTGTGGTTATCCATATTAAGCTGGGTTAGGCAAGATATAAAAACACGGTATTTTAAGCTGTCTGCAATGCTGTCAGCCAAGGCGGGGTTTAGTCCGTGCAAGCCCTCAATAACTAACACATCATCCGCCCCAAGGGTCATAAAATTCCCTTTATACTCCCTTTGTCCTGTCAAAAAATTATATTTTGGCATTTCTACTGCTTCACCAGCCATAAGCCGCTCGAGGTCTAAATTAAACTGTACTACATCAATAGCCCTAATGCTCTCAAAATCAGGCTTTCCAAAAGCATCAAGCGGGGTATTGGCACGGTTGATATAATAGTCATCAAGCCCGATAACACGTGGCTTTAAGCCATTTACTTGCAGTTGTACAGCCAACCTATGCGAAAAAGTCGTCTTGCCACTTGAGGTAGGGCCTGCAATTAACACAACTTTGCGCCCAAGGTCTGTAATTTCGTCTGCTATACGAACCGTCTTTTTTTCATGCAAAGCCTCGCTAACACGAATAACATCACCGGCAAGCCCTGCGGCAATTTTATCATTTAACGCACCAACGGTGTCAATTTCAAGTATGCGGCTCCAAGTTTTGCTTTCTTTAAAAATAGCAGATAATTTTGCAATATCTTTAATCACAGAAAGCTCCTGAGGGCTTTGTCTGTCTGCAAAAACAAATATAAAACCCGTGCCTGACATACGGAGGTCAAATTTGGTTAAACAGCCCGTGCTTTGCACCATAGGTCCGTAATAGTAGTCATAAAAGTCGCCTAATTTATAAAAGTTTATTAAACTTGTGGTGCGGTAATGAAGCAGGCGCACTTTATCGTGCAAATTCATTTGCTCGGCAATTTCTTTGGCTTCTTCCAGCTTTAAAGTATG
This sequence comes from Defluviitaleaceae bacterium, assembly GCA_009784355.1. Classification (GTDB taxonomy): domain Bacteria; phylum Bacillota; class Clostridia; order Lachnospirales; family WRAX01; genus WRBJ01. Next base: position 6,842 of record WRBU01000017.1, on the reverse strand, counting down.
CTTAACTATTGGCATGTCGGCCGCCACAATTTCCTGCATCACGGTCTTAATTTGTTCAAGCACATCTGTGTTGAGCTCAAAACCATCTCTTAAAATTTCACAGTAATAATTCTTGTTAATACTATGCTCGACCACGACTTTTATGTCATCACCCAACACACGACGGGCGGCATATATCATAACAAAAACAAGCGACCGCTGGTAAACACGGTAACCTTCAACATCTGTCAAATCAATAAATTCTACAATATCACCGTCTTGAGGCTCGTGATATAGCTCAACAATACGATTATTAATTTTTGCTACAAGATAACATTTTTCGCCGTTTAAGTCAGCCGCAATTTGCGCCAGCGTGGTACATTTTGCAACTTCCTTTTCAATGCCATTAGCAATAATTTTTATCATAATTTATTGTCCTCCATTTGCAGCTTTAAAGGGCTGTCCGTATATTTTTGATACCATAAATTCTATTTTGGGCAACTCTTTGCGCAAATACGGTGCAATTCCATTTGTAAATACCACTTCGCTGCCATAATGGGTAGCATCTACCAAATTAAGCCCCAAATCCTGCGCTAAAAGTGCGCCATCGTATTTTATATCGCTGGTGATATATGTGTCGCATCCGACGGCAATAGCACTTTTAAACTCTTGCTCACGGGCAGCACTTCCTGCTATAATGCCCACTTTACGCACAACTGCATTAGGTTCACCAACAAAATTAGCAAAAGGCAGCCCCAGCTTTTCCTTAATCAAATTAGCATAGTTAGACAAAGACATTTCTTGCGAAACCGTTCCGACACGTCCAAAAAATACACTAGGCTTGCCGTCGGTATGGAAAAATTGCTTGTTTTGTAGGCCAATAATGCCAAAGAGAATGTCGTTTATGCCTCCTTTACACGCATCCAAATTTGTGTGGGCGGAATATACCGCAATGCCGCTTTCTATAAGCGACAAAAGTCGTACCCCAAGCGGGTTGTCGTCCCGAATATGCTTTATTGCAGTCCAAATAGGTGGATGGTGGGTAATTATTGCTTCACACCCAAGCTCTTTTGCTTCTTCAATAACCGCATTGGTGGCATCAAGGGCAAGTAAAACTTTGGCAACGACCGCATCACGCCTCCCAACAATTAAACCTACATTGTCGTAATCCCCAGCAAGTTCAAGCGGTGCAAAACGCTCCATGACATCAATAATTTCCTGCATTTTAACTATTGCCATATCCCCTCAAAACCTCCTTACACAACGCCAAATACCCCTCAATCTCTTTACGCCGCAAGCAGGGCAGGGCAGCCATGTCAATTTTCCCGTATTTTTCCACTTCGCTGTGGATAAAAAGCTGTAAAACTGGGTCTTTGCGTTCTACCAGTTTCTTGCCGAACTCGTAGGGGCAGCAATCTGTAGCCCATTCTCTAACGGACACACAATCCAAAATAGTGTAAAACTTACCATCCTCGAGTATCATGACTTCATCCGTAATTTCAAATTTGTTCATATGTAAGAATTTCCGCACGCTAGGCACATTGTGCTGCGGCGACAATATAAGTTGTTTAAAAGATTTAGCTACATCTATATGAGCTGACAATATATTAATAATACTATCGCCGCCCATGCCCGCAATAATGCAAGTTTTTGCATCTTCTGCCGCAATTTGTTCCAAGCCGTCAGATAATACAAATCGCATTTTACTTTGGAGACTGTATTGTATCGAATTTTGCATACCTGCATTGAGCGGTTTTTGTGCAATGTCAGAGCAAATAGCAAAGCTAATTCGGTTTGTTTGCAAAAGATATATAGACAGCAAGGCGTGGTCGCTGCCAATGTCTGCAACCGTATCAAAGCGCACAAAGTCAGCGATTTTTCGTAACCGCTTTGAAATTTTTACATTCATATTAATCTAAATAGTCCTTTAATTTTTTACTACGCCCGGGGTGGCGTAATTTGCGCAAAGCCTTTGCTTCAATTTGCCTAATGCGCTCTCGGGTAACATTAAATTCTCTGCCAACTTCTTCTAATGTGCGAGCCTTTCCGTCATCCAACCCAAAGCGCAATATAAGCACCTTGCGCTCCCTGTCTGTTAATGTATCAAGCACATTAAGCAACTGCTCTTTTAGCAAGATGCTAGCAGCAGCAGAATCTGGGGCGGGCAAGTCGTTGTCTGCAATAAAATCGCCTATGTGGCTATCTTCCTCTTCGCCAATGGGTGTTTCAAGGGAAACAGGGTCTTGGCTTAATTTCATTATTTCCCGCACCTTTTCGGGGGTCATTTGCATTTCTTTTGCAATTTCGTCCACGGTTGGCTCACGTCCAAAGTCTTGTAGCAATATTTTTGAAGTGCGAAGCAATTTGTTTATAGTTTCAACCATATGCACGGGAATACGTATGGTGCGTGCTTGGTCGGCAATAGAGCGGGTTATGGCTTGGCGTATCCACCAAGTAGCGTATGTGCTAAATTTAAAACCTTTTTTATAGTCGAATTTTTCCACAGCTTTAATAAGTCCCAAATTACCTTCTTGTATAAGGTCTAAAAAGTGCATCCCACGCCCAACATACCTTTTTGCAATAGACACGACCAAACGTAAGTTAGCAGAAACAAGCAGTTTGCGGGCGGACTCATCCCCAGCATCCATACGTAATGCAATGGCGGATTCTTCCTCCCATGTCAAAAGCGGCACTTTGCCGATTTCTTTAAGATACATTCGTACGTGGTCATCAATATTGACATTAGCCTCCGACACAGCAACTTCTATATCTTTTTCTACATCAATTTCAACTTCAATTTCATCTGAAATTTCATCAATGTCAGGCACAAGGTCGTCGGCATCCAACTTAACATCCTCGCCAATAACAGCCTCAATGTCTGCATCCAATTCATCCAAAACAGATTCCGTCAAGGCATCAGTATCAGTATCATTTGTGTCGTCATACACGTCGATACCATAGATTTTAAGCTGCTTCGTGATATTATCGAGCTTTCCTTTGTCAATAACAAATTTTTCCATAAGCTCGGCAAGCTCACTTTGCGCAAATATATTTCCTTTCGTGCGCCCGGCAGCGACAATATGCTCTACCTTATCTTTAAAATCTTCTTCAGAAATTCTCAAATGACCATCCTCCTATGTAATAGGCATTTCTGCCACAAACTTATTCTTTACCAAGTTTTGGGCGGCTATACGGTAAAAGGGTTAATTTTTAGCCCTTTCCGCTCCGTTCCCAACTTCATTATCATCTCGTTGTCGCCGTTTTTTGTCGCAATATGTATTTTGTGTTGCAAAAAAGTCTCTTTAACAATATAAACTTGCTGTGCTATCGCAACTTTTTTTGTACTAATGTCAGCAACTTCTTTGGGGTTTACAAAAATTTTTGCAACCTTTTTCATTTGCTCTTCATCATTTTCAAACATAGTTACAATGTCTGCCCCGCACAGCTCTTTGCCTGCTTGTCTTGCTTGAGTTATAATATTAAATACCAAGGTCAATGTTTCGTCTAAAAATTCTTCACCTGTGAGGTATTCGGTAACTTTACTGCAAAAATTAGAGTCAGCGGACATCGTCACAAGTATATCAAAGGCTGCGTCCGAAAAAGCCTTGCTTTGTGCTGGTGTAAAATTCAAATTTGCCCTTGAAAAGTCAACCGCAATAAAGTCGTTGCCTGTATTACCTAAAATGGCGGCAACTTCTTCTTTTAAAGAATCCTCACCCATAGCGTATTTTGCAGCCATATCCCGAGCATAACTTTCACGCTCCACGGGGGATTTAAGGCGGGATATTATGACGGCCGCTTCTTTTATAAAGGATATACGCTGGGCAGTGTCGTCCAAATTACGGTCTTTGCGAACCGCCTTTATTTGAAAATCTATAAAATCCACAGCAGCCATCAGCTCGTCGCTCAATGCATCTTTTCCAAAAACCTGCAAAAACTCGTCAGGGTCTTTGGCATCTTCTAAATGACAAACCTTTATCCCAAGCCCAGCCGCATATAGATGAGGAATAGCGCGTATAACCGCCTTTGTACCCGCTTCATCACTGTCAAACAAAATTATCACATGGTCGCAATATCTTTTTAAAATACGGGCATGGTGCGCTGTAAAAGCAGTGCCAAGGGCAGCTACAACGCTTTTGATACCCACTTGATAAAGCGCGATAACATCCATATAGCCCTCTACCAATATAAATGTGCGCTTTTTGGTAAGCCGTGCAAAATTTAAGCCGTATAGTGTGCGGGACTTGTCAAACACGGGGGTTTCTGGTGAATTTAAGTATTTAGGCTCACCCTCCCCAATAATACGTCCGCCAAAGCCAATAAATTTATTTTGCACATCGATAATGGGGAACATCAAGCGGTTTCGGAAGCGGTCATATATACCACGGCTACCTTCCAAACTAAACCCATTTTTAATTAAGAAGGCTTCGTCAAACCCCTTGTCAATTAAAAATTCCGTCAAACCTCCCTTTGTGGCATACCCCAAACCAAACTTGCGCCTTATTCCGTAATCAATCTTTCTATGGTCAAGATATTCGCCGCAGGGCTTGCCTTCTTCGGATATTAAATTGTTGTAATAAAAACGTGCGGCATGTTGGTATGCTTCATATATGCGGTTTTTTTCTTCTGTGGTGGTGATTGATACACCGCGCCCAGTAAGCTCTGGTAGCCTAAAACCAATGCGGTCAGCCAAAAATTTTATTGCATCTAAAAATGGCATATTCTCAATTTTCATTATAAAGCTGATTACATTGCCGCTTTCGCCGCATCCAAAACAATGAAAGAGCTGACGCGGGGCAGAAACAGAAAAAGAAGGGGTTTTTTCACGATGAAAAGGACAAAGCCCCATATGATTTGCGCCTTTTTGATGCAAAGTCATGTATTGCGAAAGAACCTCCACAATATCGCTTTGGCTTCGTAAGTCCTCAAGCACATCTTGAGAATACACAGTTTCACCCCCACACAAAAAGAGCCTATATAATAATATACGCTCTTTTTGTCAAAAACCCTTTAAAATTTTACAATAACTTTTGTAACTCTTTGATGGTTTTTTTAGAAATCTTTTTGCCTTTGTACTCAACAAGGTCTTCCATCTCGCCTGTAAAAATATCAGATGGCTCGTATTTTTTTAAAATTACCCTGTCTCCGTCCACAAAAATTTCTAATGGGTCTCTAACTTCAATATGTAGGGTTTTTCTGAGCTCAATGGGCAGTACCACACGCCCTAGCTCGTCCACTTTTCTTACTATACCTGTTGATTTCATAGTCATGTCCTCCTAATTCTTGGCTTTTTTGTCCAACTTTACATAACAATAACATATTTAGAAAATTTTGTCAACAACTTTTTGCAAAAAAATAAAGGGAAATATTTTTTATTGTCATCTTTTGCAGCATGTCTTAATATTTAGCCCGTTCGCATATACTCTGATAAAAACCAAGCGAGATTTTGATATGGAGGATGTAAATGCTTAATTACATATGGGCAGGAATGATTTTAATAGGCATTATAGTGGCGACCATCACAGGGCGGCTGGATACCTTGACAAACGCAGCTCTTAATTCTGCCGCCGAAGCAGTAACTGTGGCAATAACGATGCTTGGCGTAATGGCATTATGGACGGGCTTAATGCGTGTAGCAGAAAATTCCGGAATGATAGTGGGTATTGCTAACAGAATGCGTCCGCTTTTGCGCTGGCTTTTTCCTGACCTTGACCAAAAGTCAAAGGCAATGGAGTATATTGCTACTAATATGATAGCAAATGTGTTGGGATTGGGTTGGGCCGCAACGCCCTCTGGCTTAAAAGCAATGGAAGAAATGCAGGCATTAAACCCGCAAAAAGACACCGCAACCAAGGAAATGTGTATGTTTATGATAATAAACATGTCAAGCCTTCAAATTGTTACTATATCTGTGCTTGCATACCGTGCGCAATACGACTCGGCAAATCCATCAGAAATTATAGGGCCCGGCTTTGTAGCAACACTTATTTCCACCATAGCCGCCATAGCATACACAAAATATCGTGAAAAGAGGACGGTGTTTAAAGCCAGATGAGTATCGTTTTGTTTATCTCCGACCTTATGATACCTTTAACCATTGTGGTTATTGTTGTTTACGCTTTGTTAAAAAGAGCCCCGATTTATGACAGCTTTATAAGCGGAGCAATGGAGGGCATGAAAATAACGGCCAATATATTCCCTGCCTTGGTCGGGCTTATGGTTGCCGTAGGCATTTTACGAGCAAGCGGCACTTTGGATTACATAGCAGCATTTTTAGCCCCCGCCACACGCTTACTTGGCTTTCCCGAAGACGCTTTGCCGCTTACATTAATGCGCTTGGTGTCCTCTTCCGCCGCAACGGGCTTGCAATTAGACATTTATGCCACTCACGGGCCCGATAGCTTTATCGGACGCTTTGTGTCAGTAATGATGTCAAGCACCGAAACGGTCTTTTACACTCTCAGCGTGTATTTTATGCATGTGGGTATTTCAAAAACCCGCTACGTCCTTTCTGGTGCATTGTTTGCTAATGTGGTAAGCATAGCCGCTTCGCTGGTTATAACTATTTTGATATTCGGAACATAGTTGGGACATGCGTTCTATTACTATGCTTAAAAGCATAGTATATTTTAGGGACGGCAGGACTTACAGGTTTGCCCCATATTACTACTAGGAGGGCATGTATGGCTCGTAAAAACCGCACATTTTACACAAAAAGCATAGCCGCAGGGGTTGCCGTATCTATAATTTTACTATTTGGGCTTTCTTTTTTTAATGATATAATATCGGGGCAGATTTTTTTACAAGATGTCCTGCCGCATTATGGGCAAATTCTTGCCATGACCGAAGAAGATTTTGCACCA
>WRBU01000016.1 GCA_009784355.1 Defluviitaleaceae bacterium | reverse complement strand
TGGGAAAAGATGTTGGTACGAATATTGTCAAGACATTATAAGAGCAAAAACAGGCGACCTTTATTTGGTCGCCTGTTTTTTAAAACATCATCATTAAAATTAAAAACATCATCATATTGCCCGCAAAAATACCTGGGTTTAGCATTAGCATAAGCATTAACATCATCATTCTGTTGTCTTGCACAGGCGGTACAAAGGGCGGTACGTGCGCTCCCGCAGTAGGGTTATTCATAAATATTCCTCCACTTAAAACTCGTTATAGAGCATTTTATGAATATCCTCCAAAATGTTGCTTGACCTGCTAAAATTGTACAGCCTTCTATATTTTCAATGTAATTCCGACAGGGCAGTGGTCTGACCCGTAAATGTCGTCATAAATTTTTGCTTCGGTGATGCTGTCTGCAAAGCGGCTTGATACCACAAAGTAGTCTATGCGCCATCCTGCGTTTCGCTCTCTTGCACGGGAAATCATTGACCACCAAGTATACGCCCCTTCTAAATCAGGGTAAAGATGTCTAAATGTGTCCACAAAGCCAGCGTCAAGCAGGGTTGTGAATTTTCCCCTCTCCTCGTCTGTAAAGCCCGCACTTTTACGGTTTGATTTTGGGTTTTTTAGGTCAATTTCTTTGTGCGCTACATTTAAATCCCCGCACAGCACCACGGGCTTTTTCGCATCAAGCCCCAATAGGTACTCTCTAAACGCATCCTCCCAAACCATGCGGTACGGCAACCGCAGCAGCTCGTTTTTAGAATTAGGGGTATATACATTCACCAAATAAAAATCATCATATTCCAGCGTTATAACACGCCCTTCTTTGTCATGCTCTTCAATACCAATGCCGTAAGCACTTGATAGGGGTGCTTTTTTGGCAAAAATAGCCGTGCCGGAATATCCCTTTTTTTCTGCATCACAAAAAAACACATTATAGCCCGGAAATTCAAAGGTAAGTTGGCTATATTGCATTTTGGTTTCTTGCAAGCAAAAAAAATCCGCATCTATCGCATCAAAAAAATCCATAAAGCCTTTTTTCATTGTGGCACGCAGTCCATTTACATTCCATGACACAAACTTCATAAAATCACCCGCCTATATTTATTATCTGTGGAACATTTTAACATAACGCAATTTTGTTTGCAATCATTTTTACGGTATGTTATAATCAACATTGACGAACAAGCATTGAGGTGAATGGATATGCTGTGTAAACATTGTAACAACATAATTAAAACTTCGGACGGTATTTGTAAAAATTGCACCCGCCCCATTAGAAGCGGTAAAAAAAACTTGCCAAAATACACAAAAATTGGTGTAATTGCACTGATATTTGGTGTGTGTGTTTTTTTTGTTGTAATGTATTTAACGGATAGGGTTAATTTTGATTTCATATCTAATATTTTTTCTAGCAGCACAAACGATACCATAGACAGTGATTTGCCAACCAACACCGAAACGTCTAATGGCGACCAACAACAAAATTCATCTGTTGACAACGGGCCGCCTTTGATTGACGAAGAGCTTCGCCGCAGTGCTCTGTCCGAACTAAATACAGTTGTTACAGATTATTTAGAAGAATTTTCAATTCATTTTGCATTTGTTTCCAACATGGGCTACTTATTTAATGATACCGACCAAGTATTTATAACAACCCAGCACCTTGTTGAGTTAGGGCTTTTGCCGCAACCTTTTTTACAGGAAGATTTTTTAATTTTGTATTTACGGCCAAGCGACTTAAATGTTTTTGACGAAGTAGATTTACCTAACGAAAACACTCTAACTGTTTTTGTAGCCCACGAAACAATAACGGGCATTGGTTTGTATTCCACACACAACTACACAGAAATTTTTAGAGAGAATCTTAATAGTGTTATTGAGAGTTACATCCCATACGGAGGTAGTGTCGTTAGACCTCTTTCACAAAGCGTAATCTATCAAAACATCGTGTCTTCTATAATTAGTCAAAATAACGGTATTTTGATTGATGTGAGGTTTATGTCGGCAGACGGTAATTTTGCCTTTGCCACTGTATCCAATGTGGGCAGCAGTCATTTGTTAAGACATTATGTTTTTGAAATTGTAGACAACGAGCCTTTGATGCTTTTGAGCGGACTTGAAAACCAACGGCATCCAACCCAAGTCATTAATCAAGCCGCACCAAATTTTAACCCATCACTTTTGCCAAATTTTAACCTAACAAGAACAAATTTGGTGCAAGCAGCCAATTTTGCGTACTTACAAAATATAATGATTGAAAATACTTTAATTCCAAGCGGTGTTGCCCCTAACTTTATCGCTTCAACAAACCAATACACATATATGGTTTTTGAAAGCTATGGTTCGTTTTTGGCTGCTTTTTCTAGTCAGTGGGTTGTGCAGCCCGTGTCTGGATGGCAGCACGCAGAGGATATATTGTCAGACATAACTTTGCCGCCGCTTTACATATTAAGACAAGAATAGAGGTATACAATGCTTTCACTGTCAATAGCGGATACAAAAACTTTTATGGCAAAACTTTTAAAAAGTGAATGTTTTGACGCATTCGCTTTTCACAGTGCTGTGATACATAGTTTTGCATGTTTTGAAATTAGCAAAATACCAGCAAATGAGCCTTCAACATGGCAAAATATGCGTCATTACGCCTTTGAAATTATAAAAGGCAGTGCTTTGCCAAAATATATTAAGATTGTTTTGAGCAAATCTGGAGATGTTGTTGGTGTGCCTGACACTATATTTTTTGTAAACGTCTTGTATGAAGATGGTTGCATCAATATTTCTACAGGTGTGTCGCAAAAAACTTTCTCCCTTGATAAATCTGCAAATATTAGATGGGACGAATATGTGTTAAATCTGCTTGATGGTGCAGGTATTGAGCATTCAAATAGGTTCGTATCTTAATATCTTAAATCGTCTTGGTTTCACGTGGAACATTTTTTTGCTTAATGTCTTCTCATAGTATACAAGTTGTATGCAATATAATTTACCGAGGTGATGTTTAGGTGAATTATATTGTGTTGTCAAAGAGAGGTTTATATTGTTTTTATGGCAAGCACGGCGGGCTGTTTTGGAAGCAGTACACAGATAATAAATGGTCAAAGTCAAGCTGTATTAAAAAAGATGGTGTAATAAATTTTTCCGTAAGCCTTTTTGAGGGAAATATATTAATCTTATGCCAAAGGGCATCTCAGGTAGAAAAAATTATTTTTGAACAAGGGGTGTTAACAACGTCTACTTTAGTGAGTGGGGGTTTGGCTGGACAATATTATGGCATAGGGTTGCAAGACGACATTTATGTAATTCATAGCATTCCTGTTCAAGCAGAGCCAAGCCATATTTTAATGTCTCACAATGTATCCTCTCAAGGTATGTGGAGCAACAGCAAGCATTTAGGGCGCGTTGTTCCATATGATGGTGGTAATTCATTTAGGGTGGTTCCAATTTGCGGACAGCATTATCTCGTTTTTTATCAAGCCGCCGCTTCTGGTTCGGGTGCAGACTTTGGGTATAGAGAGGTCTATGGAGCAGACACAATGAGTGATTTTAAAATCATTCAGCCATCAGCAAATATAAATACTCAAAACTCTTCCTTTTTAGCAAGTACAGAAGCCATACACATGGTTTATGTAACAAAAAACATTTTAAACACATCATTGGTATACAGAAGACTTGACGCAAACGGACTGTCTCCCAAAGTCGCTATATCTAGCGGGCATCAAGTTTATAATACTTTGATTTATATTGAAGATAATGTTGTGCATGTGGTGTTTGCACGCGGTGATGAAGTATTTGAATGTACGATACTGGAAGACGAGCAACTATATGCTTCTACTCCAAAAAGACATGTGGACAAATACCCACAACAAACATCCGTGAGTGTTTTTTTGCAAGACAAAGAATATAAAAATGACTTTTTAACAAATAGCATATATGTAAGCGCAGAAAAGCCTTGGGATGTTCAACTTTTTTCGCAAATATACCACATAATTGACAACCAGCAAAAGACCAGTCATCAATACATATATGAACATCAAAATCACCAAATTGGCAGTCAAAATGAGTATGACAGTTTTTTTGAAAGTTTTGACGATGTGGACGAAATTAAAAAAATAATTAGAACATCTCAATAGGTGTTCTTTTTTTACTAAAAATCGGAAGATGCTAAATAAGCACAGATTTACTCCAACCCAATCCTTCCGACCGAGAGGACAAGGGAGAGAAGATTTGTGGTTTGAGTTAGTCTGTGGTTGCTTAAAATAAGTTCGGTGACGATACATGTTGTCGCTATAGCCTTCCAACTTAAGAACTACACTTAAATTGAAAGACACAAATTGCAAAGCAATTTTAAAAAATCTCAAGGCTATGCCTTGAATTGTTTTAAAGTTGATTCACTATACATCAAATTTTGTTTAATAACTTTCAAAAGAGCTATTGAAATTCTAGGCTGCTTTTGCTATAATAGGCATATAGTAAATGGCGTTATTAAAGGTTTTTGTTAGTAAAAATGTGGATAACTTTTTTTATTTTTGGATGGCTTGCTTTTAGACGGCAATGGTTTGTTTTTTAGATTTTATCCACATTTGTGGATAAGTCGATTTGGCAATGGTGCGTAACCATTTTTTTGCTAAACACAACAAATATATCGGGGGTATACTTAAATGGCTACTGCTTTATTAACAAAAAGTGTTGAGAGTTATTGGGAGTCTATTATTTTATTTATGCAAGAAGGGGCTTTAAATCCTGCTGCTTTTTCAACTTGGATACAACCATTAAAACCTCATATAATTGACAAAGATGTGTTTGTTTTGTTGGCAAAAGATGAATATATAAAATCCACCGTCAACACCCGTTATGCAGGAAAAATTGCTAGTGCATTCCGTTCTGTTTTTGGAAAAGATTTTGGAATCAGAGTGATTTTGGAATCAGAAGCCACTACCTTTAATATTGATAGCGAGGATGAAGTTAAGCCAAATTTAAGCGGGACTAACCTCCGGGCAAAATTTCACTTTGATGCTTTTGTAAGGGGAAAGAACAACGAATTTGCTTATTCTGCCGCATTGGCTGTAGCAGATAAGCCTGGGCTAAACTATAATCCATTATTTATTTACGGCGGCGTTGGATTAGGTAAAACCCACCTTATGCATTCAATAGGAAACCAAATACTACATAATAACCCAAATGCAAAAGTTTTGTACACATCTTCTGAAAATCTTGTAAATGAATTTGTTTACGCTATTCGTAACAAAAAGAATCAAGAATTTAGGGACAAGTACCGTCAAGTGGATTGTTTGCTGGTGGATGATATACAGTTTTTGTCCGACAAAGAAGGTACGCAAGAAGAGTTTTTCCACACTTTTAACACTTTGCACAACGACAACAAGCAAATTGTTTTAACGGCGGACAAGCCCCCGCTAGACTTACAATCCATCGAAGGACGTTTGCGCTCTCGATTCGCAAGTGACCTAATTGTTGATATTTCTTTACCCGACCTTGAAACCCGTGCTGCTATTTTGTTAAAAAAAGCAGAGGAAGAGGGTGTAGAGGTTGATATGGCTGTTGTCAATTTCATTGCAAAATATATGGATGATAACATTCGTGAATTAGAAGGTGCTTTGAAAACAGTAACGGCTCGTGCAAAATTAATGAACACAAAATGTACAGTAGAGCTCGCCGAAAAAGCCCTCGAAAATATGATTAGACAAAGAGGTAGGCGTGAGGTAGACGTATCTTATATTCAAGAAGTTGTTTCGGGATATTACAATATACCATTAGAAGAAATGCTTTCAAGAAAGCGTTCTGCCGAGATAATTTATGCTAGGCATGTTGCGATGTATCTATGCCGCATGATAATAGACGCACCTTTAAAACAAATAGGAAAAGATTTTGGTGGCAAAGACCACTCAACAATTATCCATGCTGTTGATAAAATAACTGCTAATATCGATAAAAACAAAACCCTAAAAAGAGAAGTTGCAGAGCTAGAAAAAAAGATTAAAATTAGCTAGATTGTAGTTTTTGAAAAGGTGTTGTTGCTGGCTTTTGTATCTACAACTTTTTAAAACGTTATCAACATAGAAGAATGCAAGACATGAAATTTCAGTGTCCCACCGAATTTCGTGGTACAGTCATTCACTAGCTAAGTAGTCACAAACTTAAAACCTATTGTTTGAGGGTCATTCACCGTATGTGGGAATTGATGTTGAAACACTGTGGTTAATTTGTGAAAAAACTCGTTTGAATGTTTTTGTGTGGAAGATGTTAAAAAGCACTTGGGTTTTAGGTGGTTTATACATTTGTTTTCCATAGCAGACCTTGCTTTAAACACAGGCTTTCAACCCCTTTTTCACAAATTCACAGCCCCTACTACTGCTACTACTAAAATAAATATAAGTATGTGTGGAATGAGAAAATTTCGCCAAAAGGATGGTAAATTATGAAAATAAGTTGTTCAAAAAAAATGTTATTGGATGGTTTAAATACGGTGGCAAAGGCCATTAGTTCTCGCGCCACAACCCCCATTTTAGAATGTGTGTTGCTCACAGCCAGCGAAAAAGGACTAAAACTCACAGCTAACGATTTGGAACTGGCAATAGAAACTGATTTCATTGAAGCGGAGGTTTTAGAAGAGGGCTCTGTTGCCCTTGATGCAAAAATCTTTAATGACATTGCAAGAGCAATGCCCGATAAACACATCGAAATAAGCTCTGATGACAAAAACCTAACCGTGATAAAATCAGGAAAAACCGAGTTTAAAATTTTGGGTATGAATGCGGTGGAATTTCCGGAACTTCCTGCTGTTGACAAAGTTGGTGCATATGTTGTAGCATCAAATGAATTTAAAAATATGATACGTCAAACGGTCTTTTCTGTGTCTATTGACCCGTCAAAGCCTGTTTTGTGCGGACAATTACTCAATATCAAAGGTGAGGAAATCACCATTGTTTCTGTGGATGGTTTTAGAATCTCGTTGCGTAAATCAATCACGCAAAGCAGTTCTGGTGATTTAAAAATTGTTATACCTGCTAAAACAATGACGGAAGTTGGACGAATACTTCCAACTGATAATGACGCAGCTATTAAATTTTATGCCACCGACAAACACGTGCTTTTTGAAATAGAAAACTGCATAATTGTATCAAGGCTTTTAGAAGGCGAGTTTATTAATTACGAAAATATGTTTACGGCGGATACAAATACACTAATAACGGCTGACCGCATTGTTCTAATGGATGGCATAGACCGTGCGACACTAATCTCAAAAGACAGTAAAAAGAGTCCTGTAAAATTAAAAATTGAAGACGGTATTGTTGCTATATCATCCAACACAGAAATGGGTACTTCGCATGAAGAGGTATCTATAATACAAGATGGCCCAGATTTGGAAATAGCTTTTAATCCAAAATATCTAACAGAGGTTATGAAGGTATTGGAGGGCGAAAAAGTGACCATGTCGCTAACATCCTCGCTGTCGCCGTGTATTATTAAAATGGAAAATAGTGATGATTATAAATATCTTGTGCTTCCTTTGAGGTTAAGGGGATAAAATGCGGATAGAAAAAATTAATCTTATTAATTTTAGAAATATAGAAAATGCCGAAATTGACCTAGCAGATGAGATAAATATTTTTTATGGGGATAACGCCCAAGGAAAAACAAATTTTTTAGAATCTGTTTATTTTTGTGCTACGGGTCGCTCGCACCGCTTTGGTAAAGATAAAGAGTTAATTAAAATTGGTGAAAAAGATGCTTTTGCAAGTGCTTTTGTAAAAAACATCCACGGCCACTTGGACAAACTTTCGGTTCACATAGAAAAAGACAGCAAAAAAATTATGGTAAATGGAGTTGTTATTAAACGTCTTGGGGAGCTTTTTGGGCATCTAATATGTGTAATATTTTCGCCAGAAGACCTTTCTTTGGTGAAGGCAGGCCCTGGGCTTCGCAGGCGTTTTTTAGACATGGAACTCTGTCAACTCTACCCTACATATTATTTTAGTCTTCGCATGTATTATAAAGTTTTAAAACAGCGAAACAACCTATTAAGAGAGGTGGCTAATATCCCAAAGTGTTTAGATACACTTGATGTCTGGGACGAACAACTGGTAAAGTACGGTGCTGATATAATTGTAGCGAGAAAACGGTTTGTTTCAGAACTAACGATTTTAGCAGACTTAAATCAAAAAAAAATAACCAATAACACTGAAAGTCTTGAAATTATTTATAAAAACAATGTTGAAAATAATACCTTTTTGGAAAAACTTACTAAAAATAGGGAGTTTGATATTGCTAGGAAAAACACATCTGTTGGGATTCATAAAGATGATTTGGAATTTAAAATCGATGGCAAGGATGCTCGTGTTTTTGCATCACAAGGACAGCAGCGAACGGCTGCACTATCAATAAAATTGGCAGAACTTGATTTGATTTTTAATGAAAAAGGGTATATGCCCGTGCTTTTGTTAGATGACATACTTTCAGAGCTTGACGCAAACCGTCAACATTTCTTGATGAACAAAATTAAAGGGATGCAAACCATCATCACAATGACGGGTGCGGAGAGTGTTTTTGATGATTTTTTAGCATTTAACAAAAATTGCGATAGCACAAAGTTTTTTAGAGTTGAAAAAGGTAACTTTTTCACCGAAAACACTTGATAAAAACTGGGTTTTGTGGTATAATTTAGTCGTTGCATTTTGGTAAAAAGTGCTTATCTGTTTTTTATGAAATAAAAATTTTGAGGTGAAAAAATTTTGGCGAACAATGTGTATGATGAGCATAATATTGAGGTTTTAGAAGGGTTAGAACCCGTTAGGTTGCGCCCTGGAATGTATATTGGAACAACAGAATCAAAGGGTTTACACCACTTGGTTTACGAAATTGTGGATAATGCTGTTGATGAAGCATTAGCGGGAAAATGCGATGAAATAGGGGTTACAATACTGCCCGCCAATGCTATCCGTGTTAATGACAATGGTCGTGGTATTCCTGTTGGGATTCACCCCACCAAAGGCATACCTGCCGTTGAGGTTGTTTTTACCGTACTCCATGCCGGCGGCAAATTTGGTGGGGAAAATAGCGGATACAAAGTATCGGGCGGCTTGCATGGTGTTGGTGCTTCTGTTGTTAATGCACTTTCGGACTACTTACATGTTGAAATTCACACAGGTGGAAATATTCACGAAATGAAATTTGAGCGGGGCGAAACTGTTAAACCGCTAACTAAAACCGGAGAAACTGATAAACACGGCTCTATAATCACGTTTCAACCAGACCCTACAATTTTTGAGGAAACCATATACGACTTTAAAACTCTTGAAAAACGCCTGCAAGAAATAGCGTTTCTTACAAAGGGTTTAAAAATTGTGCTTCGTGATGAGCGTGATGACGACAACATAAATGAGCGTGTTTTTCAATACGACGGCGGTTTAAAACAGTTTGTTGAATTTATCAATACAGGTAAAGACCCTGTTTTCAACGAGATTTTTTATGTTGAACAGGAAAAAAATGGCATTGCTGTTGAAATTGCCTTGCAGTATAATGACGGCTTTATAGAAACAACATATGCCTTTGCAAACAACATCCACACCATTGAAGGCGGCACGCATGTGGCGGGTTTTCGCACAGCTTTAACAAAAGCAATTAATGACTATGGACGAAAATACAATATTTTAAAAGATGCAGACCCAAATCTTGGCGGCGATGATGTTCGAGAGGGCTTGTCCTGTGTTATTTCTGTTAAAATTGGTGAGCCGAAGTTTGAGTCCCAAACAAAAATCAAACTCACCAATGCGGAAGTCCGCACTGTTGTGGACTCTATTATGAACGAATATTTTACGTATTTTCTTGAAGAAAATCCAGGCATTGGAAAAACTATTATTGATAAATCCATTTTGGCGCAACGTGCAAGAGATGCTGCAAAAAAGGCACGTGAACTTGTGCGCCGTAAAAATGTGTTAGACGGCGGGCGTTTACCGGGCAAACTTGCTGATTGTTCTGAAAAAGACCCCTCAAAGTCGGAAATTTATATTGTGGAGGGTAATTCCGCCGGCGGCTCTGCCAAAGGGGCTAGAAGCCCTAAAACACAGGCCGTACTACCTTTACGTGGTAAAATTCTTAATGTGGAAAAAAGCCGCCTAGACAAAATTTTGATGAACGAAGAAATTAAGAACCTCATAACTGCTTTTGGTACCGGCATCCACGATGATTTTGACGTTGAAAAATTGCGTTATCACAAAATTATTTTGATGACAGATGCCGACGTTGACGGCAGTCATATTTGTACGTTATTACTTACGTTTTTATATCGTTTTATGCCACAACTCATTACGGGGGGCTATGTTTATATTGCACAACCCCCACTCTTTAAAATTGAAAAAGGTAAAACTGTTCATTATATTTATCCGGGTGAAGGTCGCCACGGACACGAGCTTGATGACTATTTTGCTACTACCAGCCGTGAAGGTGTTCGTGCCATCCAACGATACAAAGGTCTAGGCGAAATGAATGCCGACCAACTTTGGGACACGACAATGAACCCCGAAACACGCATTTTAAAGAAAGTAGAGCTAACTGATGCTCTTGAAGCTGACCTTATCTTTACCCAATTAATGGGGGACAAAGTAGAGCCTCGTAAAAATTTCATTTATGAAAATTACGCAAATGTGGTGAATTTGGATGTATAATGGGGTTGTTCCACGTGGAAAGTCGGTTTAATGAAATTAATTGCGGAAAAAGGAAGAATGACAAATGGATGAGAATAATATAACTCAACACGATAAAGTAATAGTAACAAATATTGCCCAAGAGATGAAGAAGTCGTATATTGATTATGCGATGTCTGTTATTGTTTCGAGGGCATTGCCTGATGTGCGTGATGGTCTAAAACCCGTACACAGGCGTATTTTACATTCGATGAATGAGCTTAATTTAGAGCCGAACAAACCCTATAAAAAATGTGCACGTATTACAGGTGATGTTATGGGTAAATATCACCCCCACGGCAATAGCTCCATTTATGATGCTTTGGTACGTATGGCACAGGATTTTTCTATGAGGTATATGCTTGTTGATGGTCATGGTAACTTTGGCTCTATGGATGGGGATGAAGCAGCAGCAGAGCGTTACACCGAAGCCCGCCTTTCACCAATTTCCATGGAAATGATAACGGATATTGAAAAAAACACGGTGGATTTTGCGCCAAACTATACAGAAGAGCTAAAAGAGCCAAGGGTGCTGCCTGCTAGATACCCTAACCTACTTGTCAATGGGTCTAGTGGTATTGCGGTTGGTATGGCTACAAACATACCCCCCCACAACCTCACAGAAATTATTAATGCCGTTGTAAAAATTATTGATAATTTTGTAGAAGAAGGACGGGAAACGGAAATTGAGGAATTACTTAAAATTGTAACAGGTCCCGATTTTCCGACAGGAGCAAATATTTTGGGGACGGCTGGCATACGCTCTGCTTATATGACAGGCAGAGGTAGGGTTGTTATGCGGGCAAAATGCGAAATTGAAACACTTGCAAACGGGCGGGAGTGTATTTCGGTTCGTGAAATGCCGTACCAAGTCAACAAAGGTAAAATGCAAGAAAAAATTGCAGAACTTGTAAAGGATAAAAAAATTGAGGGTATTTCAGACATTAGGGATGAATCCGACCGTAACGGAGTAAATGTTGTTATTGAGATTAAAAAAGAAGCTAATGTTAATGTGGTGCTTAATCTTCTTTACAAATACACACAATTACAAGAGAGCTTTGGTGTAAATATGCTTGCCCTTGTAAATGGCGAGCCAAAAGTTCTCAACCTTAAAGAGATTTTGGGGTACTACCTTGAACATCAAAAGGACGTTGTATCACGCCGCACACAATTTGACCTTGAAAAGGCGCAAAAACGTATTCATTTGGTAGAAGGTTT
>WRBU01000015.1 GCA_009784355.1 Defluviitaleaceae bacterium | reverse complement strand
CACTGTCATTTATGCGTGTGTTTAAGGGAATGCATCACGAGCGTATCCCATATCCAAGCCCGCCAGTGCCAGAGCCTGTAATTGTTGACAAGGACCTTGAAGAAGCATCGAAACGAGGGTAACGGGGTGATAACGTGAAGTGGGAAATTTTAATAGAAAACGAAACAGACTGCTGCCTTATTGATGAGGAAACATTATTAGAAGCTGCATTTTTAGCCACTTTGTCGCACCAACAAGTTACATTTTTTGGTGAACTTTCTATTACTTTTGTTGACCACGGCATGATGCAAGAAATCAATTACAAACACCGTGGCAAAAATTCCACAACAGATGTTTTGTCTTTCCCTCAATACGATGCAGATGAATTAAAAAATTTTACAAAAGCTGATTTT
Source organism: Defluviitaleaceae bacterium (assembly GCA_009784355.1). GTDB lineage: Bacteria > Bacillota > Clostridia > Lachnospirales > WRAX01 > WRBJ01. The sequence goes on along the minus strand of WRBU01000015.1, from coordinate 11,640 downwards.
ATTGCCATTGGTGATATTGTGATTAATATCGAAAAAGCCCGTGAGCAGGCGGCGGAGTATCGACATAGTGCAAGGCGTGAAATTGCCTTTTTGGTGGTACATTCCACATTGCATTTATTAGGATATGACCACGAAACTTTGGAAGACGAAAAAAAAATGTTCGCAATTCAAGAAGAAGTTTTAACACAAATAGGGCTATCACGAGAGGTGCAGCAATGATATATTGGCTAATGCTTGCCGCCACCATTGGCATGGCTGTTTCTAGCTTTTTTACATATAGAGAGTATGTTGCAGGAAAAGTTGGGCGGCAAATTTTCACAAAAATGCGCTTTGCAACAATTTTAATCATCATTCTTTACGCAATTATTCTGCTTTCTGATTTTGTTATAGTGAATCAACTTTAAAACAATCCAAGGCATAGTCTTGAGATTTTTTAAAGTTGCATGAACGCTGTTACAAATTGCTTTGCAATTTGTGCCTTTCAACTTAAGTGTAGTTCTTAAGTTGAAAGGCTATATAGGGGCGAGCTTTGCTTACCCGCATTAGGGAGGAAATACAAATGGAAAACACTTTTAAATCGGGCTTTGTTGCCATTGTTGGCCGTCCAAATGTGGGCAAGTCTACCTTGCTTAATTCCATGATGGGCGAAAAAATCGCAATTATTACAAACAAGCCGCAAACAACAAGAAATATTGTTAGGGGTATTATTACAACTGATGAAATGCAAATTATTTTCATTGATACACCGGGAATGCATTGTCCAAAGGACAAGCTGTCGGAAAATATGGTAAAAATGGCAGAAAATTCTATTAAAGATGCCGACATAACCTTATTCATTACCTCTCCAACAGAAAAAGGCGGCGTGCATCCTGCTGATAACGACATTTTAAAACAGTTAGCAACCACAAAAAGCACAAAATTCCTAGTGATAAATAAGATTGACACCATTGACAAAGGCACGATTTTGCCTATAACCGAAGCCTATAACAAAATTTGTACCTTTGACGAAACCTTGCCCGTTTCCGCTATGAAAGGCGAAAATTTACTTAACTTGCGCCAAACTATTGAAAAATATTTGCCGCTTGGGCCTAAATATTTTCCAGACGGCATGATGACAGATGCCCCCGATGCCTTTATTGTGTCAGAAATGATACGTGAAAAAGCCCTTTATATGCTTCAAGAGGAAATCCCCCATGGTATAGCTGTGGAAATAAATTCCCTTAAAAAACGGGAAGATAAAGAGATAATCGACATTGAAGCGACAATTTATTGTGAGAAAAATTCTCACAAAGGCATTATTATTGGTAAGCAAGGTGCTATGCTTAAAGAAATAGGCACAAGAGCAAGGCGGGACATTCAAAGACTTTACGCCGAAAAAATTAACCTTAAAACATGGGTGAAAATAAAAGAAAACTGGCGTGATTCGGACTTTTTTATGAAAAACTTCGGGTTTAAACAGGATTAAGTAAGCACAGATTTACTCCAATCCGATTTTTGCCCGTCTACACGCAACAGAGCTTTGGCTTGATTTTAAGCCAAAGCTCGATAGTTACTTTATTTTTCCAGCATAGGCTTGTAGCGAATTGCGAAACCTAATCGAAACATAATTTGATTGGGGGCCACAAAATGCAAGAAATTTTATGGAGCATGTTTATGGAAACAGGGAATATTGATGCTTTTTTAGACTATAAATATTACGTAACATTGGGGCATTTGCCTTACGACAGAGGACTTCATGGGTACTACCATTAAAGATTTTGGTATTGTTTTAAAAGAGAATGATGCTGGTGAAAACAGCAAAAGGCTTATATTATTGACAAAGACCCGCGGCAAAGCCGTGGTTTTTGCTCGTGGAGCAAAGGGAGCAAAGAGCAAACTTTCTGTGCCAAAATTATCGTACTGCGAATTTGTTTTTTATGATGGCGGGCAATTTTTAAGCCTTGCACAGGTATCACCCATTGCACAATTTGGCAATATTGTACAAAATTATGATGCATTTTGCGTCGCTGCTTTTATTCTTGAATTGACTGACAAAATGTTGCTGAGTAATATGGATTCAGAAGATGCCCTAAATCTTTTATTGCTTGCCCTTTCCCGTCTTGATAAATCTTATGAGCCAAGCCTTATATTTGGAGCTTTTGCTTTTAAAATGCTACAAAAAGAGGGCTTTGCGCCAACAACACAAAATTGTGCATTGTGCCAAAGCCCTCTTACAGATATTTTTGAAAAAATGCGATTTGGGTCGGAAGGTTTTTTGTGTACTGCTTGTGCTAAAAGAGTTCAAACCATTGCTTGCAGTCCAAAAATTTTAGCCGCAGTAAAATACATATTGGATGCGCCAATCGAAAAAATCTTTAATTTCAAAGCATCGCCTGACATACTTCAAGTTTTGCAACAAATTGCAATACTGTTTTTGCACCACAATGTGGACTCACAGCTAAAAAGCCTAGATTTTTTCTAGCAAAACCTGACACAAGTCAGCCGCTTTATCAAAATCACTGTGCAGATATAAGGTTTGGTGAATTTCTTCTAATGCAACTTTTGTCGCAGCATCCACCCCAGCCTTTATTATTTCGTCAATCAAATTAAATGCTTGACCATCATCGTAGCTTTTGCAATACCCCAATACCCTCTCCAAATTTTCAGCAATATACTGACTGTCTGCTGTGCTGTCGTTTGTACTTATGTCTTGTGTGCTGTCGTTTAGCTCTATTTCAGCAATGATTTCTTCTAGAATACTTACAAATTCAGCACTTCTTTTTGCTATAATCTCTAAATCTTCCCGCCTTCCCGCATCTTCCAGCTCACCAGCAAAAACCGAGGCTTCTCTTTTTCCGATGTTTGCAAGGGCAGACTTCATTGCATGAACTGCGGTGGTATACAGCTTTATATCGCTATTTTCAAGGGATTGATGTATATTTGTGATTGCTTTTTTTGCGTCTCCGCAAAAAATCCTTAACAAAAGCGGATTTACATCCGTGTCGCCTGTTTGTGAAAATACATTTGAACCCGAAATATCTTCGTATTTCTTTGCTTCCTCTGGATATTTATCCCTCACAAATTCTCTCAAAACATTGTTTAAAATATTTGTATCTATGGGCTTTGCAACAGTGCCGTCAAATCCACTTTCGGTATACATTTCGTGGCTGCCTGTGAGTACATTTGCTGTCAAGGCGACGATTATGCCTTCGTAGCCCATTTTACGCAGTTTCTGTGTTGCTTCTACCCCATCCATTTCAGGCATCATAAAATCCATGAAAATAATGTCGTAAACTTTTCCGCTTTTAACTCTTTCTATAGCTTCAAAACCGCTTATTGCTGTTTCTACCTGCAATTCATACGGTGCAAGTAAGCCTTTTGCTACAAATAAGTTTACATCAACGTCGTCAACAACCAAAACACTGCCATAAGGCATTGGTTCGTATTTAAATTTGGCCCTGCTTATTTGTGATGAGTTAAAGTAATCAAAATTAAGAAGAGTTTTTACGACTTCTTTGCCAATGGGGTGGTTGCTTACAATATCTTGCTTAACTGTTACAATAAAGGTGGTGCCCTTGCCCCATTCGCTCTCTACATCTATTGTGCCGCTCATCATGTCTACTAATTTTTTGGTAATGCTTAACCCTAGCCCAGCCCCTTCTGTGCCACGATTAACATCAGTATTAAAGCGGGCATACTGGTCAAACAAACGCTCTAAATCTTCTGGCTTTATACCTTGACCTGTGTCGGTAATTTTAAAAATTAAATTGGTTTGATTATCCGCCAAGATTTTGTGGCTAACTTTTAGCGTAACGCTTCCTTTTTCTGTATATTTAATGGCATTAGATAAAATGTTGTTAAGAATTTGTTTTAAACGCAGCTCGTCGCCAAAAAGAAGCGACGGGATGCTCTCATCCACTTCAAGATTAAACTTTATTTGGCTTGAGCCAATACGAACCAAATTAAGCTGCACAGCGTCGTTTATAAGGCTTGGCGGGTCGTATTTTATTGGGGTTAGCTCTAATTTGCCCGTTTCGATTTTACTGAGGTCTAATATATCATTTACGATGCCCAAAAGGTGGTTGCCTGATGAGTTTATTTTGTGAAGTGAGTTTGTAGTTCTAGCCATTAGGTCTCCGCTTTGAATCTCTATTTGAGAAAGACCTAAAATAGCGTTTAGCGGTGTGCGGATTTCATGGGACATAATCGCCAAAAAATCAGATTTTGCACGGTTTGCGGCATCGGCACGCATTTTTTCAAGCATAAATTCTGTTAGATTATCCATAACGACAAGCGTGCCTGTGTTGATGCCGTTTGCATCTGCGTTTGCTGCTTTTTCGTCGAATATACGTTTCATTTCTATGGCATAAAATTCAAAATCGCCGCTTTGTTTAAAATCTATCCATGCATCAAAAAAAGTAACTCCGCTTTGGTGCGAAACATTAGAAAAATTTTCCAAAAACTTCTCCATGGTTTTTTTAGAGAGGTATTGTTCCAGCACCTCTTGATATGTATTATTTTTGATAAAGTCAAAGTTGGGTATGCCTGTTTCTTTTAAAAATTGTTTTGTGGACAAAACAAGCCGCCCCTCAGCATCAAAAAGCATGATTATGCTTGGGGTGTTTTCTAAAAGCATGTCTGTATATGCCTTTTGCCTTACATTGGCAAGGGAAAGGGCAGAAGACAGGGCATCTTTTGCATCTGCTGATTTTTTCGTCCTATCCATGAAATTTTGTTGTACACGAATTTCTCTGGACATTTTTCTAACTTCGACATTGAGTCTTGCTATCTCACTACGCAATTCAGCATTTTCTGTTTCCAAAAAATTGGGGTTCAAGACTTGCTCACCTCATCATAATTAAGCGGTTTAACGTTTAACGCTATAAGTCGCTTGCTATTAAAATACACATACAACAAAAGCATTGTTATGAAATCTGTTTATTGCTTGGTTATTTGATATTTGAGTTGGGCAAATTTCGCCTCCGGAAGTAGCCATCAAAAAAGGTATTTTGCCTTGGAATTTTTTGATAACGCACTCCATTTCGCCGTATTGGTCTACCCCCATAGCCATGGCACGTGCCACGCAAGAATAAATTAACGCGCCTGAAGCGTTTGGAGTTTCCCGCAAAATTTGATACACTACTTCGCTTGTAGTCGCCAAAACATCTTCGTTGTCGGTTCTTGCAATATGCATTGAGTTGCCTTCGGGTATTTCGCCGCCAAAAAGGGCGTGGTTGTTGGGGGTAAGTTTAATAAATATTTTTGAAACCATTGGAGAGCCGTCTTTGTAGTCTATCAAAAAGGGTAACATACTCATGGCGTATTGTGTTTCGGCAGCGTGAGCAATGCCCAATGACTCAAAATAATTCATAACTGGGTGTCCGTTTATTTCCATAACAACATGCCCGCTGCTTTTTGTTATAAGCGCGCTTTTTTCTTCAATTCTGTTTTCAGAGATATTTGCTATATAGAATTTTGGTTTAAAGTTGCCGTACGCCAAAACCATAATCAGCTTATCACTGTAATGTTCGCCATTGCTAATAGCAAAGCAATTTGAAAAATCTGCCGTATCATCCACAGCAAGCGAGCCAAAAACAGGTGCGCCGCCAGAGGCTTTTGTCAAAACATTTACATAGTCATCCCCTGAATTTTGCGGCATAAATGGCGCAAAAGCAAATATCATCTCAGGTTTTACATCGGCATTTGCTGCGGCATTTTTATATGCTGCGGCAATAACTTCTCCTGCATTTTCGGATATTGATGGAGTTACGACCTTTACAAAATGAGAATCATCGCTGGTTATCACCATAATGGACAGCAAAAGTGAGTCTGCTGTTTTTGAGTCCGAAAGAGGTGAAGCTACGATGCCCGCCACATTAAAAGGCAAGGCTTCGCAAACATCTTTTGCAACACCAGATATTATAAATTCATAATGGCAAGAAATTATACCTATGGAATTTTCTAAAAGGTCTGTTTCAAGATTAATTTGACTCATAATTTCTTCAACAGCAATAATTGGGTCGTCAATTTCTGTTGTTGATAGCACAAAAGTTTTTGTCATGACATTTTATCCTCCTTAGAGCCTGTCTAGCATCTCCATTCCGATACCTTTTCGGCTTATTTCCCGCCATGCCGTTTTCACGCCTCCTAGTAGAAGCGAACGTCCTCTCAATCAGTGAATGACTTCGCCCCGAAAATCGGTGAAGCATCGATATTCCGTGGCTTGCATTCACTGTTTCGAGGTGCGTTCGCTATAGATATTAAGCATATACGTCGTCGGCGTAAAAACGCCCTGACGAAAAAATGCTCGGAAATCTATCGAAAGCGAGATACTAGGCAGGCTCTTAGAGCACGCAAACTACAAATGCGTTGTTGTGAAAGCGGTTAATAGCTACTTCATCGGTAATTTGGGTGGGGCAAAACTCGCCTCCAGAATATGACATTAGAAGCGGAATCTTGTCTGTGACTTTTTGTGATACCATTTCCAGCTCACCAAGATAGTCCGAACCCAGTGCCAAAGTACGCACTACGCAAGGATAGGCTAAAATTGCCAGTGCATTAGGAGCATCTTCTAGTATTTGGTCAATAAGCTGACCTGTTGTTGCCAAAACATCTGCTTTGTCCGTTCTTGCTACAAATATATCGCTGTTTTCAGGTATTGCTCCTGCAAAAAGCGCGTGTCCTTCGGATGTTAAATTAACAAAGATTTTAGAAACCATTGGTGTGCCGTCTTTGTAGTCTACCAAAAAAGGGATATTGCTCATGGCAGAAAAGGTTTCGCTTGCTTTTAAAAGCCCAAGGGACTCAAAATAATCTCTTACTGGGCGGTTGTTCACTTCAATTACTGCATGACCGTTGCTTTTGGTAACAAGTGCCTTTTGGTCTGAAATTTTTTCAGGAGAGATATTTGCCACATGAAACTTTGGATGCAAGTTGCCGTATGCTGAAATTACAATCATTTTGTCAGCGTAATGTTTATCGTTAAAAATTGTGTAGCAGTTCGCAAAGTCCTCGCTAAAGTCCATTGCCAAAGAGCCAAAAATAGGTGCGTTATTTGTGGCATCCGTTAGAGCTTTTACGTAGGTATCCCCTGAATTTTGTATCATAAATGGTGCGTAGGCAAAAACCATTGTGGGTTTTTCATTTTTATGTGAATTAGCTTTTTTATAGCTTTGTATAATGCCTTCTTCTATGTCTGAAAGCAAGGAGGGTGTTTCGGCAATAATAAATTCGACATCATCGCTGGTTATGACCAAAATCGAAAGCAAAAAAACATCTGCCGTAGTTCCGTCGGTAAGCGGCGATGCCACAATACCTACCACGTCAAAAGGCAGTGCATTGCAAATATCTTTTATAGCACCCAAAGTTGCAAATTCGTGATGACAAGAAATTATGCCTATTGAATTTGTAAGCAGGTCTTTTTCTAAATCAATTTGTGATAATATTTCTTCCACAGCGGCAGATGGGTTGTCCATTTCCATTGTCGATAAAATTAGTGTTTTTGTCATTGTAATGCCTCCGAGGTGTTGTTTTTCAAGTTAATTTGAGTTTCTTCAAATTTGTGTTCGATGGTTAATAATGCATCTATTAATGCAGGCTCGAAATGTGTTCCGCTGTCTTTTGCGATAATATCTATTGCTTGACGGTGGGTAAAGGGTTCTTTGTACGGCCGCCAAGAACACAGGGCATCGTATACATCAACTATTGCCATAAGCCGCCCTTCCAAAGGAATGTCGGTTCCGCTTAATCCCCTTGGGTATCCTGTTCCGTTCCATTTTTCATGGTGGCTTCCTGCAAAGCGTTTGGCGTGGTACAAAAAGCCTTCGTCGCCTGACTTTAAAATAATTTGGTCTATAATTTTTTCGCCTTCGATACAATGAGTTTTTATTTTATCAAATTCCTCATCAGTTAGTTTACCCGGTTTGTTTAAAATAACATCCGATATTGCAATTTTGCCAACATCGTGTAATTGAGCCGAAGGCAACACAAGCGACAAATCCCATGATTTTAATTCATCTTCATATGCGCCTGCACGAATAAGCTCTTCAATCAATATCTCAAGGTAATTTTGGGTGCGCTCTATATGTCCGCCTGTTACTTCGTCCCTATGCTCCACCATATCTGCTATAACACTTATGGTAGCATTATGTAGTTTACGTAGTTTGCTTGTTGCTTCTTTTAAAAGCCTGTCCTGCTCTATATGCATTTCTATGCGTCTAATTAATACCGGCGGTGAAAAAGGTTTGTTTATAAAGTCCAAAGCACCCATTTCAAAGCCTCGTATTTCGGAAGCGGCATCGCTTCTTGCTGTTAAAAAAATTACGGGTATGCCCATTAATTTGCCGTCTGCTTTTAAAGACGCAAGTGCGTCATAGCCGTCCATTTCAGGCATATCTACATCAAGCAAAATAAGGTCGGGTGTGATTTTTGATAAAAGCCCGAACATTCTTTGAGCAGATGGTAATGCATATGTCTTATATGTGCCTTCTAGGGCATTTTTTGCCCACATTAAATTTGTATCGCTATCATCAACTACAAAAATTGTCTTCATTTATTGCCTCCTGCTGTTACAAAGAGTGTATTCTCACATATTATAGCATACATTAGTCAAACGCACAAGTCTATTTTACACATAATACAGGTGAAAAATTTTGGTATAAGAAGGGGTAGTCCAAAGCCATCATTGCGGGAAAGCCCCGCAATGATGGCTGGTCTTTTTCTACTCTTGTAAGCGCAAATTAACTCCAATCACAATCCTTCTCTCCCTCGTCCTCTCGGTGTATTTGCCAAAGTTCAGGCAAATACACCTGCCGTCCTCTTGGTCGGAAGTATTGGATTGGAGTAAATCTGCGCTTACTCTTGCGCTGATGCTTCATAAAACTCTTGAAGGCGGTCTAGGACAGATTTGTGTATCTCGCTCGCTGGCTTTTTCATCAAAATTTCTAAACCCTCGTCGATGTGGGTAATGGGATAGATGTGGAATTCGTTATTTTTAACGGCTTCTATCACGTCGTCATTTAAAGTTAAGTCAGTTATATTTTGCACAGGTATTATAACCCCTTGACTTCCTGTAAGACCCCGCTTTTTGCAAAGGTCAAAAAAGCCCTCTATTTTAGGAGTTATTACACCAACAGCCTGAATTTCGCCCCGCTGGTTTATAGAACCCGATACGGCTATGCCTTGTTGTATCGGCAGACCTGCAAGGGATGATAAAATACAGTAAAGCTCGGTAGAGGAGGCAGAGTCCCCGTCCACCCCGCTGTAGCTTTGCTCAAAAGCAATACGGCATGAAAGAGAAAGCGGGAATTTTTGGGCATATTTTTGCCCAAGATAGCCAATTACAATTTGCACGCCTTTGTTGTGAATTTCTCCGCTCATTTCCACTTCGTTTTCAATATTTACAATGCCTGCCTTGCCTACATAGGTGGTTGCGGTTATCCTTGTTGGTTTTGCAAAAACAGCGTCGCCCGTGTCAAGTGCGGCTAGTCCGTTTATTTGCCCTATTTTTGCGCCGCTGGTATCTATCATTATCACATTGCTTTCAATTAGCTCGCTCATTTTTTCTTCATAAAGCCCGTAGCGGTATTCCCGTTGTTTTATAGCTTCTTTTACATGCTGTGCGTTTACAGCGGCGGCACCCGCCCTCTTTGCCCAAATGTCCGCTTCGCACAAAAGCTCTGCAATGCGGTCAAAACGGCTGGTTAGCTTTTTTTGGCTGCCTGCAAGACGTGCGGAATGTTCAATGACAACGGCCACCGCATCTGCCGCAAAGTCCAGCGTACATTCTTCGCTTGCAAAGCGTTTTACAAAACGGCATATTTGGGCAATATTTTCGTCAGTATAATTCATTTCGTAGTCAAAAAATGCAACAACTTTAAAAAGGTCGGCAAAGTCTTCGTCAAAGCTGCGCAGCAAATCGTGATAGTAATTTGCGCCTACGAGTATTATTTTTATATCAAAAGCAAATGACTCTGGGCGGATGGTCGTTACAGGCACATTTTGCTGTTCTTTGGGGTTTTCTATTGTAATTTCTTTTGTACGTATGGTGCGCTTTAACGCTTCCCACAAAAACGGAATGGTTAGCACGTCTTTGGCTTGCAATATTAAATATCCGCCGTTTGCGGCGTGAATCATGCCGCCTTTAATTTTCATATAGTCTGTTACAAGATTGCCCATTTCGCTGTCATACTCCACTTCGCCCATAATATCGGCAAAAGTGGGGTTCACAGCTATTTTTACAGGGGCGTGGTCGGCTTTTGAATTATCCGCAATAATATTGACTTTGTATTTATTTAAAACATCTTCTTTTGTTTTTTTGTTCATCCACGGTAAAAGGCTCGCAAGCCCGTCATCGTCGCCTTGCTCAAAATTGCTGTCGTAAAAGCTGGATATATTTTCTAAAATGTCCTCTTTTAGCAGTCCAAGATACTCCAAAATACTTTCTTCGTCCTCGTATTTTTCCTGCAAACGCACCACTTGATGCCCCACAGCGAAAAAGACAATATTATATTCCAGTTCGTCTATTTGTTTGCGGGTTGCAAGGTCTAGCTCTCTAATTTTTGCCATTACGACAGAGGCTTCTTCCTGCACCGTATCAGATTTTTGCACCACGCCAGCCTGAATATCTTCATCTAAATTTTTAAAGTCGTCTGCACTAATTATTTCGCCGCCTACTATGGGGGAAAAATTCATTCCCTTATCCGTAATAGAAACGTCAAAATCATTGGCTTTTGCCAGCTTTTTGAACTCACTAAAAATTGCTTCACGCTCTTTGTCAAGTTTTTTAATGATGTCGTTGCGTTGCTCGTCAAAGTTGGGGTCTTCAAATATTTTTGGAATTTCTGTGGTCAAAATGTCCAAAAGTTCTTGCAAATCCTCTTTAAATGCGGTGATTTTGCCTGTTTTTACAGCAAGCAGTTTTGGTTTTTTAGGCTCTTTGAAGTTATAGACATATGCCAAGTCTTGCGGCACTGCATCCTTTTTTGCGGCTTGTTTTGCAAAATGTGCCGCAAATGTTGTTTTGCCGCTTCCCGATACCCCCACTACATAAATATTGTAGCCGCCGCGCCTTGTGCCAAGCCCAAAGTTAAACGCACTTACAGCACGGCTTTGCCCTATAATTTGCATATCGGCATCAAGTGTTTTTGTTGTGTCAAAACCTAGGTCTTTTGGGTCGCAAAATCTTTTAAGTTCGCTATATTCAAGCCTTTTCATGGGCTACCTCCGCTTTAAAGAGTTTTATGCATCAATATGGCATCTTCCGTTGGCTTTGTGTAGTAGTCTTTTCGTATGCCGTTTGTAGTAAAACCGTGCTTTTTATATAATTTTTGTGCTGAAATATTGCTTTGGCGTACCTCCAAAAAAATTTCCGCAATTCCCTTTTGGCGTGCTGTGTCCAGCATAGCGCAAACAAGAATATCCCCCGCACCAATACCACGGAAGCGCAGGCTTACGGCGATATTTTCTATATGCCCTTCGTGTATTTTTTCTCCAAACCACATCATTGCGTATCCAATAACTTTATCCCCTTTAAGACATACAAAAAAGGCGTTTTCTTTGTGGTCATCCATCACGCTTTGCAGCATGGCTTCGCTCCATGGGTCGGGGAAACACTCATTTTCAATTACGACAATTTGGGGCAGATGGGACATTTCTGCATGT
>WRBU01000014.1 GCA_009784355.1 Defluviitaleaceae bacterium | reverse complement strand
GAGTGCCGACTGAGCCCCAAACGCAAGGCGTTTGGGAATAGCGAAGGAGAGCAGTCCATGATTTTAAATGGGATTAGTATGAAAACGCCCTGACGAAAAAACGCTCGAAAATCTATCGAAAGCGAGATACTAAACAGGCTCTAATCAAAAATATCTGTGATGATTAATACACTTGTAACGCTCGAAAAGTCAACGGCGGGCCGAATAATTGCGTAACGCATACCGCCAACGACCGTTCCGACTTCTTCAACACGACCAATAAGTATGCCCGGCGGAAACATTGATGAAATGGAACTTGTTATAATCTCATCCCCAATATTTATGTCGGCCGTTTCGGTAATATAATTCATACGCAAAAGTCCATAGGATGAAAGATTTACATCTCCACGAACAATACCAAGCTCGCCTGTACGGCGGCTTTGCGCTGAAACTGCAACGGCATCTTCTATAAGCATTGCGACTACAGAATAATTAGGGCCTAAGGATTCTATTCGTCCTGCAAAACCGCCAGAAGCAATTACCGCCATACCGACGGAAATACCGTCGTTTGCTCCACGGTTTATGATGACGGTGGATGACCAGTTTGACGGGTTATGCGATATTACATCTGCACCCAACATCGCATAATCGTCATAAAGAAGGCGCATGTTAAGAAGCTCTGCATAATTGCGGACTTGCTCTTGCAAATGTAGCTGTTGAGCCAACTGAGCTTCCAGTCTATCAATTTCCGACAGCAATCTTTGATTTTCGTGATGTAATTGATTCATGGATGTAAAAAAATTCCATCGGTCAGAAAACCAGTTGCCGATACTAGAAAATAGGCTTTGACCGCTTGTCACCACTGTGCCAAAAGCCGAGCGCAAAAAGCCCTGTTGGTAGCCGTTGCGTCCCGTAAACGCCATCATAACAACCGACAAAGCCATTAGCCCTATTATAAACCATTTTTTGTAACGCTGCAAAAAGTCCATGCAATCCCTTAACTCCGTTTATATCGTAAAATTTTAACTACATGCGCAATTTTTTAGAGCTTATAAGTACATTGCTTTTTAAGTCATTGATATGGTCAAGCACAAGACCCGTGCCTTGCGCAACGCAATTTAGCGGTTCATCCGCAATATTCACAGGCATACCTGTTTCGACAGAAATTAGCTTGTCAAGACCACCGATTAATGCCCCGCCGCCTGTAAGCATAATACCAGCCTCCATAATGTCTGAAGCAAGTTCTGGCGGGGTTCTTTCCAAGGTAACTTTAATGCCGTCCAAAATAGCATTTACAGGCTCGTAGACGGCGTGACCGACCTCATCGCTAGAAATAGTGACCGTTTTTGGCAGGCCTGTTATCAAATCTCTTCCACGAATGTCCATTTTTAGGTTGGGGTCTGGGCTAAACACGCTGCCGATGTTGATTTTCACTTCTTCTGCTGTGCGTTCGCCTATTGCAAGAGAGTATTCCCGCTTTACATATGATATTATATATTCGTCCAATTCGTCCCCCGCAACACGAAGGGACTTTGAAGCAACAATACCTCCAAGGGATATGACGGCAATTTCTGAAGTGCCGCCGCCAATGTCAACGACCATGCTGCCTGTCGGCTCTTCAACAGGCAAGCCCGCACCAATAGCCGCCGCCATCGGCTCTTCTATCAAAAAAGCTCCAGTAGGCTTTGCGCCTGCGGCTATGGTTGCCTCCATAACTGCACGCTTTTCTACCTCCGTAACACCTGCGGGGATGCAAACAACAACCCGTGGGCGAGATGTAAACATGGTTTTAGAGATGGCTTTACGAATAAAATATTTTAACATTGCCTGCGTAGTTTCATAATCCGCTATAACACCGTCTTTCATTGGGCGAATGGCGACAATATTACCGGGAGTCCTGCCTATCATCATTTTTGCTTCGTTTCCGACCGCCAGCACCTCATTAGAGTCAGTGTTTACAGCTACAACAGACGGCTCATTCATAACAATACCCTTGCCTTTAACAAAAACCAGTGTGTTGGCTGTGCCAAGGTCTATCCCCAAATCTTTCGCAAACATATATATTTCCTCCTAGGTAAAGTAAGCACAGGTTTACTCCAATCCAATTTCTTGGCGTGGTAGGCGGCAGATGCTTTGCCCGTATTTTTGGGCAAAGCATCGAGAGCCGTGCGACAAAAGAAATTATGATTGGAGTTAATTTGTGGTTACTAAATTTCCAAAATTTATACACTTCAATATTATACACCTTTTTCATTTAGTTTTCAACAGCAAAACAAACAAAATTTTTATTGATTTTTGATGTTCGTTAGATTATAATATTTCTGACAATATTTGTGGAAATGGGGAAAAGCCATGAGATATATAGACTTGCGCTCGGACACAGTTACACAACCAATCGAAGAGATGCGGCAGGCAATGGTTACGGCGGTTTGCGGGGATGATGTCTATGTGGACGACCCGACGGTAAAAGAACTTGAAAGGCTTGCGGCGCAGATGTGCGGCAAAGAGGCGGCTTTGTTTTGTCCAAGCGGCACAATGGCGAACCAAATTGCGATAATGACTCACACAAAACGGGGAGACGAAATTATTGTAGCGAAAAAGGCGCATATTGTAGCATATGAAGCGGGAGCACCTGCTGTATTGGCGGGGGTAAACTACGCCCTTGTGGATAATGCAGACGAAATTATTCGTCCTAATGATATTTCTGAGCTTGTGCGTGGAGCTGATATCCACTTTCCGTCCACGGGGCTTTTGTGCCTTGAAAATGCATTGGGCAGCGGCAGGGTGGTTTCTGTAGAGGATATGAAAGCGGCATACGACGAAGCTAAAAAACACAACATCCCCATCCATTTGGATGGTGCAAGAATTTTTAACGCTTCAACCCATCTTGGCGTAGAAGCGGCAGAGATTGCAAAATATTGCGACAGCCTTATGTTTTGCATCTCAAAAGGACTTTGCGCACCTATTGGCTCGCTTTTGGTTGGCGAGGCGGACTTCATCGCAAAAGCACGCAGAAACCGCAAAATGCTTGGCGGTGGTATGCGGCAAGCGGGAATATTGGCGGCGGCGGGCATAATAGCTCTTGACAAAATGACAAAACGATTGAATGTTGACCACGAAAATGCTGATAATTTAGCGGTGCAACTTGACAAAATCGAGGGCATTTCTGTTGATTTTACAAAACGGGATATTAATTTGATTTTTTTTGCAATAGAGCGTGAGGGCTTTGACCATGCTGCTTTCCCAGTATATATGGATAAAAATGGCATTAAAATAAATGGAATTAGCAAAGGCTTGTACCGTTTTGCTACCCACAATGATGTAAGCCGAGAGGATATTGATAAAATCATGGAGGTTATTCGTGGACACCTCAAATAGAACGCTTGCAAATTGGATGGGTTTACTTGGTTTGGTGAGCTTTGTGTCATATTTGGCGGCGGTTGTATTTGCCCCGTCAGCATACCCTGATTATGATTGGATGAGTCGCGCAGTCAGTGATTTGTCTGCGGCAGACGCGCCTTCTCTTTCGCTATGGCACCAGCTTTCGGCATTTTATGGTGTGGCTGGTGTTGTTTGTCTTTCGGCTGTTTGTATTACTGTTAAAGGCAAATTAAACAAAACTCTGCGGTCTGGTATTTATATTTTTGCTATTATGTTTTGGGTGTCTATTGTAGGCTTTGCTATGTTTCCGCTTTCATTAAGCGGCGGCGGAGAAGAGTTGCAGGATATAATGCATATGTACGTTGTGTTGCCGATTGTGGTGTTGATGTCAATAATATCGCTTACTTTAATTATTATAGGTGGTTTTCGCAAAAAGGGCTTTGTTTCGTTGGCAATATGCGCAGCAGCTTCCCTTGCCCTTATGCTCGTTGGGGGAATAGGCACAGCAGTTGCGCCTCCTGAATATTTTGGGGTGTTTCAACGTTTTAGCAATGTATTGGCGGTAAATGGTTTCGTTGCTGCTTTGGGGATATATTTGTTTGTGGGCAAACTTGATGCGAGAAATGTGTGTTGACTTTAACGTCATACTGTAATATAATCATGGAAAATTGAAATTTAGGAGTGTTTGGATGTCAAATACAAGCAAAAGTATTACCGAAAAAAACCGGGAGAAAACTAGAACCCTTACTGTAACTGGCATTATGTGCGGCATTGTTATTGTTATGTCGTTTCCTTTTGTGGGTACTATTGTGTTGCCTGCTGTTTCTGCTACCATTGCATTTTTACCTGTTATAATTACCACAATAATGTTGGGGTTAAAACCGGGTCTTGTCGTGGCTTTTGTCGGGGGCATTGCGTCTTTGGTGCGTGCTTTGTTCGTTGTAAATGCCCTTTCGCCATTTTTTTTAAACCCGCTCGTATCAATTTTGCCTCGATTGATGATAGCAGTCATGGTATGGTTGGCTTTTAAAGGTCTAATGTCTTTGCCATTGCCAAAAACCTTTGACAAAATACCCCTTGCGGTTGCCATTTCCGCTGCGGTGGGGTCGGTGACAAATACCATACTTGTTTTGGGCAGTATTTATTTATGGCATGTTGCCCCCCTTCGTAATGGAGGACCTATTTTGGCAAATTTTGGACCGCCTATTGCAAATCAAATGTCAGAATTTGGGATTTTAGGTGAACCTGCTACTTGGCTCTTTGGTATAGGTGCGGCAAATGGAGGTATAGAGCTCATTGTCAATGCTTTGCTTGCCACAATTTTAGTGCTTACGTTGCGCAATGCAAAATTTGCAAAATTTTAAGGAGATGACGTTATGCAAAAAACTATGGAAAAAATTGCGGCCCTCGCAAAGGGCAGGGGCTTTATATACTCGGGAAGCGAAATTTATGGCGGATTGCAGTCTACATGGGACTACGGGCCTCTTGGCGTGGAGCTTAAAAACAATATAAAGGCGGCATGGTGGAAAAAATTTGTGCAGCAAAACCCGCTTAACGTGGGCTTGGATGCCAGCATTTTGATGAATAGTAAGGTTTGGGAAGCCAGCGGGCATGTGGGCGGTTTTAGCGACCCTTTGATGGATTGTAAAGACTGCAAAGAGCGTCATCGTGCCGACCACGTAATAGAAGGTTTTATGGAAGCAAACCCTGGCAAGGTCACAGGCATTACTACTGTGGACGGCATAGGCAAAGATGTGCTAAAAGGTATAATTGATGAACACAAGATTGCCTGTCCTACTTGCGGTAAACACAATTTTACCGACATCCGTGAGTTTAACCTTATGTTCAAAACCCACGCAGGTGTGGTGGAAGACAGCAAAAATGTGGTGTATTTGCGCCCAGAAACGGCTCAAGGTATCTTTACCAACTTTAAAAATGTGTTGCGTACAAGCCGTAAGAAAGTACCTTTTGGCATTGCCCAAATTGGCAAAGCGTTTCGCAACGAGATTACACCGGGCAATTATATTTACCGCACCCGTGAGTTTGAACAGATGGAGCTAGAATTTTTTACCAGCCCGCAGGAAGCAGACAAATGGTTCGAGCATTGGGTGGACTTTTGCCATAAATGGCTGCTTGGCATTGGCCTGAAAGCTGAAAATATCCGCCTTTACGAGCAAACGCCAGAACAAAGGGCGCATTATTCTGTTGGTTGCTTTGACATTGAATATTTGTTCCCCTTTGGTTGGGGCGAAGTTTGGGGCATTGCAAACCGCACAAATTACGACCTTGCCGCCCACGACACCCATTCAAATGAAGACATGCTGTATTTTGACCAAGAAGCAAATGAAAAATATTTCCCATATGTTATAGAGCCGTCATTGGGGGCAGACCGTCTTCTGCTTGCGGTGCTTTGTGATGCCTATGACGAAGAAGTGGTGGGCGACCCTAACGCTGAAAAACCTGATATTCGCACAGTTTTGCGCTTGCACCCAGCACTTGCTCCAATAAAAGCCGCCGTACTGCCGCTTTCCAAAAAACTTTCACCAAAGGCTCTTGAAATTTGCGACGAGCTTTCTGCCTATTTTGCAGTAGATTACGATGATGCTGGCTCCATTGGAAAGCGCTACCGCAGATACGACGAAATTGGTACGCCATTTTGCATCACAGTTGACTTTCAAACTGTAGGAGATGAAGAAACCCCAGCAGATAATGCCGTAACGGTGCGTTTTCGGGATAGCATGGAGCAAGAACGCGTAGCGGTTGCAGACCTTAAAGACTTTATTGTCGAGAAATTAAAATATTAGGCATCAAACGAAATATCACATAAATTTATTGTAACATCCATTCGAGGAGGATTATTATGAATCAGGCTCACAAGTATGTTTACATGTTTAGCGAAGGAAATGGTGCAATGCGCAATTTGCTTGGCGGAAAAGGGGCAAATTTGGCGGAAATGTCAAATTTAGGCTTGCCTATCCCCCAAGGGTTTATTGTGTCAACAGAAGCCTGCACAAATTACAATACGTCAGGCAGAGTGCTTGATAATGCCATTCGTGAGCAAATTGACATTGCTATGGTACGTTTGGAATATATGACTGAAAAACGCTTTGGCTGTAAGGAAAATCCGCTCTTGGTATCTGTTCGCTCTGGTAGCCGAGCATCAATGCCCGGCATGATGGACACGGTACTCAATTTGGGCTTAAACGATAAATCAGTTGAAGCCATGGCAAAAAATATCGATACACGCTTTGCGTATGACAGCTACCGCCGTTTTATAATGATGTTTGCGGATGTTGTTATGGATGTTGACAAACATTTGTTTGAAAATGCTTTTCGTCAATATAAAGAAAAAGCTGGTGTTACGCAAGATGTGGAGCTAAACGGCGAACAGATGATTGAGATTGCCGAAATGTTTAAAGGTATTTACAAAGATGCCAAAGGCGAAGACTTTCCAATGGAAGCCAAAGAGCAGCTCTATGAAGCTATTCAAGCGGTGTTTCGCTCTTGGGATAACGAGCGTGCTTTTATTTACCGCCGCCGCCACGACATCCCGTATAGCTGGGGAACGGCTGTGAATGTGCAATCAATGGTATTTGGCAATATGGGTGATGATTCTGGAACAGGCGTTGCCTTCTCCCGTGACCCATCTACCGGTGAAAACGCCATTTTTGGCGAGTATTTGATGAATGCTCAAGGTGAGGATGTTGTAGCGGGCATCCGCACGCCACTTTCCATAGATTGCCTTAAAGACGAAAAGCCCGAGGTTTATGCCGAATTTATTGCGCTTGCCAAAAAGCTCGAGGCTCATTATAAAGACATGCAGGATATGGAGTTTACTGTTGAACGAGGCAAGCTCTACTTTTTACAAACCCGCAATGGTAAACGCACAGCTCAAGCGGCTTTGCGTATTGCTATTGACATGGTGAATGAAGGTACGCTTACTGTGGAAGAAGCACTTTTGATGGTTGACCCACGCTCGCTTGACCAGCTTTTGCATCCAATTTTTGACCCAGAAGCATTGAACAACGCTGACATTATAGGTAAAGCCTTACCAGCATCCCCGGGGGCTGCAAGCGGACGAGTGTATTTCACCAGCCAAGATGCCATGGATGCCCATGCCCGTGGTGAAGAAGTAATTTTGGTACGTAACGAAACCAGCCCTGAAGATATTGGCGGTATGCAGGTTGCAAAAGGCATACTCACGGCAAAAGGCGGCGCAACATGCCATGCGGCTATTGTTGCACGTGATATGGGAACACCGTGCATTTGCGGTTGTGAAGATATTAAGCTGGACTATACTACAAAGCAGTTTACATTGGGTGGCATGACCTTTAAAGAAGGTGACTACATATCCATGGACGGCTCGACAGGCAAGGTTTTTGGCGAACAATTACCTACTGTTGAAAGTAAGATAACCAATGATTTCGCTATTTTTATGAAATGGGCGGACGAGCATCGCACAATGGAAGTGCGTACCAACACCGACACACCTGATTCGGCAGCAAGGGCTTTAGAATTTGGCGCACAAGGCATAGGACTTACCCGCTCTGAGCACATGTTCTTTGAAGCTGACCGCATTCCAAAAATGCAACGGATGATACTTTCGGAAACAAAG
Source organism: Defluviitaleaceae bacterium (assembly GCA_009784355.1). Taxonomy (GTDB): domain Bacteria; phylum Bacillota; class Clostridia; order Lachnospirales; family WRAX01; genus WRBJ01. Next base: position 4,175 of record WRBU01000014.1, on the reverse strand, counting down.
GAAGAACGCCTTGCGGCTTGTGATGAGCTGCGTGCCTTCCAAAAAGCCGACTACCTTGCTATTTTTAACGTAATGTGCGGCTTGCCCGTTACTATACGCTTGCTTGACCCGCCGTTGCACGAATTTTTACCAAAGTCCGATGCGGAATTTGAAACCTTAGCAAAAGAAGCTGGTAAAACTGTTGAGGAGCTTAAAAAGCAGTCTGCAATGCTCCATGAAGTAAACCCGATGATGGGACATCGTGGCTTGCGTCTTGCAGTTAGCTATCCCGAGCTTGCTGAAATGCAGACTCGTGCTATTATTGAGGCGGCTATCGAAGCACAAAAAACCGGCACAAGAGTGCGCCCGGAGATTATGATACCGCTTACTTTTGACGTAAAGGAATACAAATTTGTTAAAGACGTGGTGGAAGAAACGGCGAAAGCAATTTTGGCGGATTACGACGGCACTTTGGAATATATGATAGGCACAATGATTGAAATTCCACGTGCTTGCTTAATGGCGGACGAAATTGCACAAGAAGCTGAATTTTTTAGCTTTGGCACAAATGACCTTACCCAAATGACTTACGGGCTTTCCCGTGATGATGCGGGCAAGTTTATTAACGATTATATTGAGCACAATATTTTTGAAACAGACCCAACAATTAAACTTGACCAAAAAGGCGTTGGGGAACTTATGAAAACTGCTATTGCCCGTGGACGTAAAGCCCGTCCGAATATAAAACTGGGCATATGCGGCGAGCACGGCGGCGACCCTTCTTCCATTGAGTTTTGCCAAAAATTAGGGCTTGACTATGTGTCTTGTTCGCCATTTAGAGTACCTATTGCCCGTCTTGCAGCAGCACAGGCAGCCATTGCACAAAAACGTGGTGAAGATGTGGCGAATAAAGGATAAAATTAATGTAATTTAAGCTGAAAACCACAACTTAAATTACCGAATCATTTCGCGATTCAGGCGTATCCTATGAGGCGCACTGCTAAGGGTGGAAATAACGCAGTTCAAATAACCTCATCGGCAGAAGCACCAAGTTGTGACAATATGACTTTACTGGCTGAACAGCAAAATAGATGGCGCACTTATTGCCAAGCAAGCATGGTACGTGCGAAAATATATGTTTTGGAGGGTACTATGCTTAAAGTATCGTTAGTAGAGGCATCAAAAATATATGAAAAGCAAGTGATGGACTATAGGCAAGAATTTATTGAGTGTGGCGAGAGAGAAATAAACGGAAGTAGTGGATTACTGGAATATGATAATTATGACAAATGGCTACGAGATGTTATGGTTGAAAAAGATATCAAATGCTCATTGACGGACACTTCAGCTGCGGTGTACTTTTTGCTTCGTGAAGACGACGGTAGAATCATTGGTTCTACAAAGTTGCGTCATCATTTGACGGAAGAACTGCTAAAAGATGGAGGAAATATTGGGTATGGAGTACGCCCCTCGGAGAGATGGAAAGGTTACGGAACTGTGATATTATCCCTCGTTTTAGAAGAAGCAAAAAAGCTCGGATTAAATAAAGTTATGATTTCTTGCAACAAAGATAACAGAGCCTCTGCCCATGTTGCCATTCGTAATGGCGGGATTCTTGCTAGAGAAGGTTTTGATGAAGATGAAGGAAAGATTACCGAAATTTATTGGATTGATATTGTGTAGCAAATAGGCACTTACAGCGTTATTTCAACCACTTACAGACTAAATTCATACGCTACGTCGGTGTCCGGGCGTTCATTTGACTTGAAAATCCTTTAACACTTCGTGTTAGTGTTTTCAAGTTAATTCGCTATAACAAAATAACAAAAAACTGCTGGCGTGATACCAGCAGTTTTTTGTTATTTTTTGCGGTTTCGGGACGAAATGCGAATTGTTGGTACATTGATGGCGGCGGCGAGCAAAAAGACAAGCCAGCCGGGATGCCAATATCCAAAAAAGCCAAGTATGAAAAAAGCGACGAGGGCGAGTAGCCAAATGTCCACAGATATGAATTTTCCACGCTTTATCGCACTTAAAGGGATTGCAATGAGAAATACTACCCAGCCAGGATGCCAAAAATCAAAATAGCCAAGCAAAAAGAAAGCAACCAATGCCAAAAGCCAAATATCGACCGAAAAGCGGCCTCTTCGCCTGTTTCTAATTATAATATCTTTTGAAGCGGCCTCAATGGATGCTTTTATTTCCGTGGTTTGTTCGGCGGCTTTGCTTTCGCCTGATGGGAAATCCTTTAACAAATAGTCGGTGCTTATGTTAAAAACTTCGCTGAGACGTACGATATTACCCAAATCTGGCGAGGCTTCGCCAAGTTCCCATTTTGAAATGGACTGGCGGGACACGCCTATTTTTTCCGCAAGTTGTTCTTGTGACAGTCCATGCTGTTTACGCAAAGTTAAAATTTTTTCCTCAATTTTCATCATATCCCTCCATATTCTTGAAGCGATTGTACACTATTTTCAAGATTTTGACAAGCAAGTTTAGGTGGAAATTTCGCAACTATACGTTGCAAATCCCTTGACATCAATTATATTTGACCCTACAATCTATCTCGCTTTCACTTGGCTCTTCAAAAAAATGGTTTATATCTTTATGTTGTGTAAAAATATACCCCAAATCACCATCACGCACTTGTTGGTTGCGTTTTTCAATATTTTGTATTCTTTGTTCTTCGGGGGTATCAATGTAATGAACTTCGCACTCCACATTCATGTCAGCGTAGAATTTGCGAAGTTCGGCGCGCTCTTCGCAAGACCAAAAACCATTTTCGCAAATAACGGTTGCACCCGCTTTTGCGGCCTCACCCGCTTTGCGCTTTACATATTCTTCCACCCAATTACAGTATTTTTGAAACTGTTCTAAATCTTTGGTGTATAAATCCGCACCAAAAAGCCCTAACATAATCTCGTCATGTGAAATATTAACGGCGTTAAGTTTGCTTGCTAAATTTTTGGCATAGGTAGTTTTGCCTGAGCCTATTTTACCGCATATGAGAATCACTTTGCCCATTAGAAAACCTCCGCTACAGTTTTTTTAAGAGCCAAACCACAGGGACTAGATTGTTGTCAAGGTCATTATATTCCCTTTGTTGGCTATGGATGTATCCTTCAAATATCTCTTTTTTATTAGGATGTTTATCTATAAGCTCATTTGCTCGCTTGGTTATATGCGCCATGCCGTTTGCGGTATCGGGATTGTCAATGACTTCCAAATCGTCCCCCGTGATTGCCTTTACAATCTTCAATCCGCATTGGGCAAACAGGGTGTCCCATTGTGATTTAGTTAAAAACTCGTAATTATTATACTGCACATCATCTTGCGAGCCATTATCGGGGAGATAGCACTCGTCTATCAAGATATATCCGCTTGTTGCAATGGTAGATTTCAGCTTTTGTAAAGTTTCAAGAGGGTCGCCTAGCACATCGCCGACAGCCCCTAAAATCACAACATTATAATCTTTTTCGGCTGACACAGCCTCGTTAATATCCCCCAATGACAAATTCACACAAATGGCTTACGCTATATTCTTCGGCTTTTTGCACCGCAAACTTTACAAAATCGGGGATTATGTCTACGCCTTTAATTTGTAATTTTAGTTGATGTGCCATTTTTACAGAAACAGCACCTTTTCCGCAAGCTAAATCAAGCACTTTCGAATCCTTTGGGAGCGTAGCGTATTGTTGTAAAAGCTCTATCATTATATTTGGTTCGCTGCCAATTTCCCAAAAGTCTTGCAGTAAATAGGGCAAAAAGGGGATAAGCTCGGTGGTTTCTGCCGTCAAAGAGCCAGCTAATTTTTCTGAAATTTTGTTGTCCATTGTATCTTGCTCCTTGTTATTTTCTATTCATTAATTAGTGACAAAAGCTCTGTAATACTGCTTACACCAAGAATTTTCATACCATCTGGGCGACTCAAGCCCTTAAGATTGGCTTGCGGGATTATGGCTTCGGTAAATCCTAGCTTTGCTGCTTCGTCGATACGCCGCTTTGCGTGGTTTATTGCACGGACTTCACCTGCCAAGCCTGCTTCCCCAAAGATTAGCGTATGTGGGTTTATGGCAATATTTTTTGATGAAGATACAATGGCAGCAATGGCAGCAAGGTCGGCAGCAGGCTCTGTCAGCTTCATTCCGCCAGCAATGTTAATGTAGCAGTCTGCCATTGAAAGGGGTAGGCGACAG
>WRBU01000013.1 GCA_009784355.1 Defluviitaleaceae bacterium | reverse complement strand
GATAAGGGCATCAGAAACAGCCGTGTACGTTTCTGTTATGCTTGGGATAAACAAAAATGCTCGTCCAAACACAGAAAAAAGTGCTATAAAAATTGGCATTGTTACAAGCATTGGCAAACAACTTGCAAACATATTTATACCATGCTTTTGGTTAAGGGCTTGAATTTCTGCAGACATCTTGCGCCTTAACTCTGGGTCGCGGGTATTGCCGTATTTTGCTCGTATTTTGTCCATTTCAGGTTTAACAAGCTGAGATTTTCTGGAATTTTGCTGCATTTTTAACTGGCTGGGTATCAAGGGGGTGCGGACTATCACAGTCATAATAATAATGGCGATACCCAAAGCGTTTGCTGTGGTTAAAACACTTACAGCCCTAAAAATAAAATCAATAATGTGACCAAACACAAAAGAAATTGGTCCGATAATAAATCCCGGCGGATTTTGTATTGCGTTTGAAATTGACGCAAAAGCATCGTAAAAAATGTCCATTAAAGTATCTCCTTAAATAAGGTTACCACAAACCATGTTTGTAAAAACCTTTTGGTGGCACAGCATCTGTCCCGCCCTTACAAAAAGGATGGCAACGAAAAACGCGCCACAAAGCCAAAAAGCTACCCATAAAAAAACCGTGAACTTGCAATGCTTCATAAGCGTAAGCAGAGCAACTAGGAATATAGCGGCATCTAGGCAAAAAGTGTGGCGAAATACATTTTCGGTAGAACAAAATTAAGAGTAAAACAATTTTTTTCATTTGCAAAATCCTTGTCTTTTGAGCAAATGTTTTACTGCAAATGCGATTTCTGAAAAGCTCGCTTTATTTGCGTCTGCTTTCGGTATGACTACAATATCATATCCATATTGAGGCATTGAGGGCTCTATTAGTCTATATGCTTCTTTAATGCGGCGTTTAATCTTATTCCTAACCACGGCTTTGTTTGATATTTTTTTGCTTACACTAATACCCAATCGGTTTTGCGGCAGGTTGTTTTGCGTAATAAACATTGTTAATAGTTTGGATGAAGCAAATTTGCCGTCTTTTAAAACCTGCCTAAATTGCTCATTTTTTTTTAAAGAAACAGTGAACTTCAAACCGATGCCCCTCTTATAGATGTTATACTTGAAAACAAGTATAACATCACGATTTGCTACGCAAATCTAACACCTCCTACGCTTGCGCTACGTCGGTGTTTTGCGTTCATACAACTTGAAAACCCTTTAACACTTCGTGTTAGTGTTTTCAAGTTAATTCACTATACAACAAAATTAAGCGGTCAAGACATGACGACCCTTTTTGCGTCTTCTAGCAATAACATTGCGACCATTTGCGGTTCTCATTCTCTTTCTAAAACCGTGTACTTTGGAGCGTTGACGCTTTTTTGGTTGAAAAGTCATTTTCATAATACATACACCTCCTTCATAATCAAAAACTACATGAATAATCATTGTACAAGAAAATTCCATCTACGTCAAGGATTTTTTTGCCTCTGTGGAAAACTTATAAAAAAATGAAGCACTTGTCCACATTATCACAGATTTATCCACAATTTTCCAATTAGTGTAGAATTGTGCTGACAATTCTGTTATAATAATTTTAGTATTAATTAATTAGTTCATATAGTGTCAAAAAATATAGAAAAATGTCGAAAGAGGAGGAAGAAAGATGAAAAAAGCGATTGCAACAGCCAAGGTACATGATTTTGAGGTGAGGTATCACAAAACCACCCAGCTTAATGAAGAGGGCGAAAAATTCTACGGAATACATGCCGTGAAGTATGAAAAAGGCGTTTCTGTTGAAGAGAGTGAAACAGGAGGCATATCAAGCGATGAGCATTATGTAGAAAATATCATTGATATGATTTCAAAAAATGAAGTAACTCCACAAGTTTTATGCGAGGTTCTGGATGAAATAGTTTCATAAAGAATCTTTGAAGTAAAAAGTATCGGCTTTTTGAAGAATTTTGCTCAGTTTTGCACAATTTGTTGTTGCACAAATGAAAAGGAGGTGCTATAATCTAGATAACTCTAAAAGTAGAGCTTACTAGATGTGAACAAAGGACGTGTTATTTTGGAACACTTTATTATAAACGGAAACAAGCCGCTTAAAGGCAAAGTGCAAATTAGCGGAGCAAAAAATGCCGCTGTTGCTGTTATTCCTGCCGCTTTATTAGTGGATGGGGTATGTATTTTAGAAAATTTGCCATGCATTGAAGATGTGCAAAGCTACGTTTCTGTACTCAGAAGCATGGGTGTTGTTTGCGAGTTTTTAGACGAATCTACATTGCAAATAGACGCAAGTAAGGTCTGCACGACAAATATTTCGCCTGAACAGCTTAAAGACATGCGTGCATCGTATTACCTTATCGGGGCACTTTTGGGGCGTTATAAAAAAGCCAATGTGCCAATGCCTGGTGGTTGCAACTTTGGTGTGCGCCCCATTGACCAGCATATAAAAGGCTTTGAAAGTCTTGGCGCAAAGGTTGTAATTGAGCATGGAGCAGTTACGGCTCACGCCGACAAGCTATTAGGCACACAAATTTTTCTTGACATGGCTTCTGTTGGTGCTACTATCAACATTATGATGGCGGCTGTTTTTGCCGAAGGCATAACCACAATAGAAAATGCGGCAAAAGAACCGCATATTGTGGACTGCGCTAACTTCCTTAACATGTGTGGTGCCAAAATTAAGGGTGCGGGTACAGATGTTATACGTATAACGGGAGTTGAGAAGCTGGAAGGAAAGAGGTATTCAATAATACCAGACCAAATTGAAACAGGTACATATATGATAGCTGCAGCCATAACGGGCGGAGATGTCAAGGTTTGCAACGTAATCCCCAAGCATATGGAGTCTTTAACGGCAAAATTACAAGAAATGGGGTGCACGGTTATTGCGCAAGAAGACTGGATAAAAGTAAAGGCGGCAAACCCTTTAACTGCCGCTAATATCAAGACTTTATATTACCCCGGTTTTCCTACCGACTTACAGCCGCAAATAACCACACTGCTAACCCAAGCAGAAGGAGTTAGCTATGTAAACGAAACGGTTTTTGACACCCGTTTTCAATATGTTGACCAATTAACACGCCTTGGTGCAAAAATTACTTTGGAAGGGCGCATGGCTGTTGTAGAAGGCACAAGCCGTTTAACAGGAGCAGATGTCGTCGCAACCGACCTTCGTGCAGGTGCTGCATTAATGTTGGCCGCCCTTGCTGCGGAAGGAACAACAAAAATATCAAACCTATACTATATAGACAGAGGTTACGAAAAAATTGTAGAAAAACTGACAGCACTTGGTGCGGATGTTCGTCGCTCTAATGGTGAAGACGAATCACAAATACCAATGTTGTACGAGGCATAAACTATTCGGAGGAACAATATGTCTATACAGTTTTGCACTATTGCCAGCGGCTCTTCTGGTAATAGTGCTTTTGTTTCGACAGGCAAAAACAAATTTTTGATAGATGCCGGACTTTCTGGGCGTGCCTTGGAAGAGCTTTTGGCATTGGCAGGTATAAATGCTTCGGAAATTAGCGGAATTTTTATAACCCATGAACATAGCGACCATACAAAGGGTGCGGGCATTTTGTCACGACGCTTTGACATCCCCGTTTACATGACTGCAGGAACACAATTAGGGGCAGAGCTAGGCAAAATACCGCCCCGCAACCTTTTTTTGGTTAGGGAGGACACGCCTGTATTTTTTGATGACGCAGAAATAACACCCTTTGCCATTGCTCATGACGCTAACCAGCCAGTTGGATACAGAATTAAAACCGACAAACACAAAATAGCCATTGCGACCGACCTTGGGCATATTTGCGACAATGCAGTAAAATATTTTGCAGATGCTGACATTATTTTAATAGAAGCCAATCACGATATAGATATGCTGTGCAATGGTCGGTATCCTAGACATCTTAAACAACGCATTTTAAGCGACATAGGGCATCTATCAAATGTTGCCTGCGGTACATTTTTGGCGCAAAATTATTCCAGTAAAAACAAACATATTTTTCTTGGGCATTTAAGTCAAGAAAATAACCGACCCGAGATTGCCTACGAAACGGTTAAGAATGTTTTGATAACACAAAAAATTAACATAGGCAGTGAAACACAACTGCATTTAGCAAACCGTTCACGCCCCAGCCAAATGGTTTTATTGAGTTAAAAAGCCGCAACAGGGCGTTTCCTTATAAAGGAACATGCCTCAATGCCTTATTATCATTGCTCTCATTAATTGAAGTAATGCTGTTTTTTGATGCTCATTTAATGTGCTGTATATCTCAATAATTTCTTTTTGCTCGCTGCTTAACACCACCAAATCGTCATCATCAGCAAAAAACTGCGAAAGACTTACTCCAAACCCCTTGCATACTGCTTCAAGAGTAGCCATTGAGGGTTGGTGGTTTAGCCTAAAAAGATTATTGAGAGAGCCCTCTGGAAGCCCTGCTTCCTTTGCCAGTCTATAATTACTCCATCCTCTTTGTTGCTTCATACAAGTTATTTTTTTTAAAATATCCATCACTTCACCTCTACCACACAGCATACACGTATTGGCTTGAGCAAAAAATGATAAATTGCGCTTGCAATTACACATTATATAATGTATAATTATACATAAGAAACTGTGCTAAAATCTTTTGAAATGTCAAGTAATACTAATTCTAGATTAAAACCTATTGTTTGAGGGGGCGACCCAAAACACCGAACAAGGTGTTTTGGGTTGGTTTTAGCCACCGAAAAAGAATAGGATTTTAATCAGGATTAGTATAATAATTAGAATTAGTATGAGTGCTCATATCCCCTAATTATAGGCGGATTTTAGTAAGTGTAAAGGAGATGACGATTTAGTGAGGAGCAAAATAAGAATTTGCACAGACTTAAACAATCTTGTCAATAGAGTTTCCTTAAACAAAATGACCCTAAAACAGTTTTCAAATATACCCGACTTTGAACATTTAAAAGACGAAGCGCAAAGCGACCAACAAAAAATTCAACAGCTTATTGAGGAGCATATAGAAACATATGGCGAAGAGCCACGAAAGAGTAGTTGTGGTAAGATGTATATTTGGTAGGATTTTTATTTTTGGAAACATTGCCTATGATGTTTTACGGTGGATTATTGCTCCCAAAGCCCGTAGCTTTTCATCAAAACGGTAATATCCACGGTCTATGTGATAAATATCGTGTATTTCAGTTGTTCCGGCAGCGGCAAGTGCAGCGATTACCAAGGCAGCTCCAGCACGAAGGTCGCTTGCACGCACTTGTGTTCCGGCAAGTTTTGCAACACCCTCTATGACAGCCGAACGGCTGTCTATTTTAATATCGGCACCCATGCGTATAAGTTCAGGAACATGCATGAAGCGGTTTTCAAACACGGTTTCTGTAACAATATTTGTGCCAGGGGTAACTGCTAAAAGAGATAAAAATTGAGCCTGCATATCTGTTGGAAAACCGGGGTAAGGCAGTGTTTTAATGTCAATGGGCAGCCTGTCTAAACTGCCCTTGATGTGTATTCCGTCGTCAAAACCTTCGTTAATTTCTATACCCATTTCACGTAATTTTGCAATGGCTGGCTTAAGGTGGTCTATTACAACATTTTCCAAAAAGACATCTCCGCCCGTCACTGCTGCAGCACACATAAATGTGCCCGCCTCTATGCGGTCGGGGATGATATTGTGGCTTGTTCCACGCAGCCTGTTTACTCCCGTTATTTTTATAGTATCTGTGCCGCTTCCTCTAATTTGAGCTCCCATTGACGAAAGAAAGTTCGATAAATCGACAATTTCTGGTTCTACTGCGGCGTTTTGGATTATGGTTTGACCCTCTGCCAGCGTAGCTGCCATCATAATATTTTCTGTTGCCCCTACCGACGGAAAGTCAAGATAAATATTAGCACCTTCCAGTTTTTTTGCTCTGGCATGAATGTAACCGTGTTCTTGGGAAATTTCAGCACCCAATGCCACGAGCCCTTTAAGGTGTAAGTCCACAGGGCGAGAGCCGATTGCACAACCTCCCGGCAAAGAAATTTTTACTTCGCCGCAGCGTGCCAAAATAGGGCCTGCAACCAAAAAAGATGCACGCATTTTTGAACACAGCTCGTATGCGACCTGTGTTTTTTTTATATCTCCAACTTCTATACTCAGCTTTTCTTCGTTCCAAATGGTTTTTGCGCCCAAATCTTCTATAATATTTTGCATTATCAAAACATCGGTTAGCTTTGGCACATCGTGCATTATACAAACCTCGTCTGTTAGCAATGTCGCTGCTATTATAGGCAAAACAGAGTTTTTGCTGCCTGAAATGCGGACACGTCCTTTTAACGCTCCGCTATGCTCAATAATAAATTTTTCCATAAAACCACATCCCGCCAATATTGTATATCACAAGTATTTCCAGAAATGTAAAATTTAAACTAAAATAGCACGACGAAATTTCTGCTTGACCTACTTTGAATTTTTTGGTATACTTGGATTAAAATGGAAATTACCAATGATGGGAGATGCAAAAATGAAGGTAACTTTTGTTGAAAGAAACGGAAATTTGGTGGCCAAAATCCGAGGAGAAATTGACCACCATACAGCACAAAATATTAAGAATAGTATAACAAATGAGTTTGCAAAAAGCAATGCAAAAAATATCGTTTTTGACTTTGCGCATGTATCTTTTATGGACAGTTCCGGTATTGGGATGGTTATTGGCCGTTACAAAGAATTGCAAAAGAGCGGAGGGCGTGTTTTTGCCATTAATATAGGTGCAGAGATAGGGCGTATTTTTGAAATAAGTGGCTTAAAGCGTATTGTGCCTTGTTTTGCGGGGCTGGATGAAATAGAAAATAACCTCGGCGTAGGGATATAAATTAGACAAGGGGGATAAAAATGCAAAATATATTTGAGATGAAGTTTTTGGCTATTTCGCAAAACCAAGCCTTTGCAAGAGTTTGTGCTGCCGCCTTTGCCGCCCAGCTAAACCCTACTTTAGCAGAGCTAAATGAAGTAAAAACAGCAGTGTCTGAGGCAGTAACAAATGCTATGATTCACGGCTATGGCGCAGGTTGTGACGATGAAAAATGGATATATTTGCGATGCCAAATTCTAGATAACGAAATTTGGGTAGAAATAGAAGACAAAGGCATGGGCATCAATGATATTGCAGCAGCTAGAGAGCCACTGTATACTACAAAACCCGATGAAGAACGCAGTGGAATGGGATTTACGGTTATGGAAGAATTTATGGATGAAGTCGTGGTGCATTCTGCCCTTGGCGAGGGTACAGTTGTGAAAATGAGTAAAAAAATAACACAATAGAAAGGGAGTGGCTTGGAGGGATAGCAATGATAAATGTATCGGCATCAGAAAAATCCATGGACAAAACCTTTGAGCTTATAGCCGCTTCTCAAAGCGGCGATATGAGGGCAAGAGATGATATTGTTGCGCAAAACACGGGGCTTGTGTGGTCTGTGGTTAAAAAGTTTGCAAACAGAGGGTACGAGCTGGAGGATTTATTTCAAATAGGCACTATTGGGCTAATAAAATGCATAGACAAATTTGATATAAATTTTGGGGTGCGGTTTTCTACATATGCTGTACCTATGATAATGGGCGAAATTAAGCGGTTTTTGCGTGATGACGGTATGATAAAAGTCAGCAGACCTTTAAAAGAAATCGCAACCAAAGCAAAATATATGCAAGAAAATTTGCAGCAAAAAACAGGTAAAGTACCTACAATGGCAGAAATCGCATCGGCATTAAATATAGATGTGGAAGACCTTGCCCATGCTATGGATGCTGGTTATGAGGTGGAGTCTATTTATGCTGTTGTCCATCAAGGGGACAGCGGCCCGGTTTATCTCCTTGACAAGCTGGAAATAAGCGGAGCAGATTCAAATGACACAATGGTAGATAAAATAGCCCTCCGCGACATTATTACCAAATTAGAGCCAAAGGAACGCCAAGTTATAATAATGCGTTATTTTCAAGATAAAACACAAAGCCAAATAGCCAGTGCCATTGGGGTGTCGCAGGTGCAAGTTAGCCGCATTGAAAAGCGGGTGCTTAAAATTCTGCGCCAGAAGTTGGAAGCATAGCATTAAAAACAAAAGTTGACAATGTATATCTTTTTGATATAATGTAGAGGAAGTGGTAAAAAATAGCACAGCTATCGTTTCTTCGTACGAGGGGGTAATGCTTTTGCAACATAATGACGAGTAGCAAGACGTCGAACCGCAAACTTTATTAAAATTTGCGAAAACATCCTAGGAAAAACAATCCCAAGGAGGTTTAACTATGAACAGGATTAAGAAAGTAACTGCACTTGTACTAGCGGCACTGATGTTATTGTCGGTTGGTGCGGCATCCATGATTTTTGCGGAACAGGATGATTATTTTGCAAGCAGCATACAGCAGGATTTCATTATAGTGCCGTCTATGTATTTTGAAGACATACAACCAATGTCCCTAGAAGAGATAGTAGAGCTTGAGAAAATAGAAATAGGAGAGTATTTTTTAAGGGGAAATTACACAATTATTGAATTTTCGCCAGAAGAAATACTTGCATATCAGCTCATGCTGCATGAACTAGGCATAGACAGAGAAATTGGCTTGGTGACTGCAGTAACTATTGTAGTCCCGGGTAGTCTGTCTGTTTATGAGATAGGTGTTGCTAAATTTAACCATCTTTTACAAGTTGCTGATATTTATTCAATAGAAAAGCACTTTGAACACAAAGCTGGCTATAATACAATACTGCCGCAACCAATGTCTTCCCCAATATTTGAAACAAACAACCCACGTCCTGCCGGAATGGTTCGGGGGACAACCCCAATAGCCTCTACCACCACTTCTACTCCAAACCTTACTTTGAGCATAAATCAACAAAGGTTCGTTAGTAATTCCGTCACTCGAAGTGCTGGCGTAAGCCTTCCTGCAAATGTAGTGTCTGCAACAGTCGGTTTTAGTACAACTGACAGCACAAGCGTTTCTGTAACGGGTTCTTGGACTACACCGCACAACTCGAACGGAGGAAGACTTCATGCGTACGCTTGGTTTAACGGCACCCACTTTGATGTTTGGAGATTTAACAGAAACTCTTGGGGTACTGTTACAAGCATTGACTTTCTAGGAACAGAACTTGCCAAACAATTCAACGGCTCTATTCATTTTGTAGGTACTGCGTGGTAATATATTAAGAAAAATAATTTGAACTATAAAAGTACTTCCAATTATGGAAGTACTTTTTTGATATTACTGCACGGAAAACGCAATATTATTCGCATGGTCGCCGCTTCTTTCAAGGTCTGTTATCATGTCAACAAATATAACGCCGCATTTTGGGTCGCAACATCCCGTTTTTAATCTTTGGACATGGTTTTGGGCAAAATCTTTTGACAGTTTATCCACCGTTTCTTCAAGTTCTTCAATTTCGGGTAGTTTGGCTGGGTTTTGGCTGCCAAAAGCAGACAGTGCCGCCTTTGCAAGTTTTATAGTTGTGTCACTTAAAATCTTTAATTCTTCCTTTGCGTCATCGGAAAATTTTAAGCTGTTTTCTTTAATAAATTTGGTATACTCTGCTATGTTTTCGGCATGGTCTCCAATTCTTTCTATGTCGGACAAGATGCTGAACATTTTACCTACTCTTTCTGCGTCATTGGGAGATAGCCTCATACTGTTGACCGACACAAGTTTTGACGTAATTTCTTGGTTTAAATAATTAACGACCTTTTCGTTTTCCAAGACCTTATTTGCTTTCTCAATGTCTTTTTCAAAAAAAGAGTCAATGGACAGCTTTAAATTTTTGTTTGCAATGCTGCCCATTCGGCAAATTTCCTTATGTGCGGCATTTACTACAATATTTGGAAGTTGTGCCGCTTGGTTGGTGAGATTAAGGTATATGAGTTTTTTCTCATATGTTTTGTCTGTTTCTGTGGCTTTTGAAGGTACAATTTTGTACAAAAGTTTTGCAATGGGTCCAATAAAGCCCAAAAGCATAAGCATAGTGGCGACATTATATAAAGTGTGAAACATAGCCACTTGACGTGCCGTATCCCCGTACCACGTTGCTTCAAACCAGCCTAAAATAGACGGAACTAAAAATATTAAAGTACCAAATATTGCAGAGCCTATAATGTCGTATCCTATATGAAAAATAGCGGCTCGCTTGCTTTCTCTGTTTGCGGGTATGGACGCAATAAGGGTTGTAATACTTGTACCTATATTTGTACCCAAAATTATAAATGCCGAAGTTTCAAAGGGTATAGGCACGCCGAGTACGTGCATGGAAATTAAAACCCCTGTGGCGGCAGTAGAGCTTTGCACAGCGGCAGTAAATGCAAAACCAGCCAAAATCGCCAAAAATGGATTTGAAAAGTTGACCAAAAATTCTCTAAACTCTGGAAGCTGTCCCAAACCACGCAAAGGTCCGCCCATGGTTGTAATGCCAAAAAATAGGATGCCAAAGCCCAATATAACATAGCCTATATTTTTAATTCTTGTATCTTTAATAAATGCATACATTATAACGCCGACGAATATAAAAATTGGAGCATAGGCGTCAACTCTAAACGCTACCAACTGACCACTGAAAGTAGTCCCTACATTAGCACCTAATATAATACCTATGGACTGGGTCAAATTCATTAAGCCTGAGTTAACAAAACTAACAGTCATAACTGTTGAAGCAGTAGAGCTATTAAGTGCTACCGTTGCAACAATACCAACAAATACCCCTAAAAACCTATTAGACGTAGCCTTTTGCAAAAAACCATGAAGGCGGTCGCCCGCAATAGCTTGAAGCCCGCTGGACATTATTCTCATGCCAAAAAGAAATAGCCCCAGACCTCCCGCAATTAAAATTATTCCGTCTATACCCATATACTTCGCCAAACTCCTTTGGAATTAACATTTGTCTGAAATGCACCAATATTATATCAAATGCCCGCAAAAAAAGCAATAGGAATATCATCGCAATTCGACATTAATAAAGTTTGACAAAAGATGGAATAGGTGATAATATAGCCAAGAGGTGATTTTAAAATGAGAAAAATACTAATGACAATTTTTGCGGCAGTTTTGCTGCTGGCTTTGGTTGCTTGCAACGGCGGCAACGGAAATGACGAAAACAACGGTAGAGGCGACCTTGGAGAGCATGGGGAGTATGCAATGCATCAAGTTAGGGCGGAAACATGGGATGGCTTTGACACACGCTCAAGAATAATAATTTTTTATTACGGCTATCAAGACAACCAAAGGGAGCAAGAATATAGAGAAACCATTGAAGAAGCCTTTGAAATTATACGTGAATTGGACGGCATCTTTAACCGCTTTGCAGAGGGCACGGATGTTTGGCGTATAAACAATGCTGGCGGCGAATGGGTTGAGGTGGATGACCACGTAATATACGTGCTACAACGCTCGCAAGAATTTAAGGAGCTAACAAATGGCGGCTTCGATATTACTATTGGTGCAGTGATGAATTTATGGGGCTTTTCAGGCTCTGGCGGCGGCCCGCCAAGGGGAACAAGGCCGTCACAAGCTCAAATTGATGCCCTTTTGCCCACTGTCGGCACGGAAGTTATTATTGATGGAAACAGGGTGCGCCTTGCACACCCCCAAGCCCAAATAGACCTTGGGGGCATTGCAAAAGGCTATGCGACTGATGTGGTCGCAGCATTTTTCGTGGAGCGAGGAATTACAGGCATAGTAGAAATGGGCGGAGACAATGTTTTGTTTGGATACAGACCAGATGGAAGCCCGTGGATAGCAGGAATTACACTGCCTTTTACCTCCGACCTGCCCGACGACTACACCATGGGGCATTTTGAAGTAATGGGTACAATGGCTGTATTGTCTTCTGCAATAGACCAAAGGAATTTCATGTATGAAGGCAGACTTTATCATCACATTTTAGACCCGACCACAGGCAGACCCGTTGAAACAGGTATGCTTTCTGTTGCGGTAGTTGCTCCAAACGGCGTAATTGGCGAAGGTATTACCACAGCAATTTTTGTGCTTGGTTTAGAAGAAGGCATGGCTTTGGTGGAAAGAACCCCAGGCGTAGAAGCCGTTATTATGTTAGAAGACATAGGTGCTGACGGCAGACCAATAGTAATATCATCGGGACTTGGCGAGGGCGGCAACGTAACCTACGTTGACTGGCTGGCAGACATCGATTTCAGCGACTATTAATCCGTAGGGGCGAACAATGTTCGCCCTCTTTTTGTAGGGGACGCGCCCTCGGTGTCCCAATACCGATTAACAAAACACACAAAAACAACACGTAGGGGCGGATGTCCCAGCCGCCCGCTATGCTTATGGTTTGTAGGTGTACTTTACAAAGCATTAGCTTCAGCGGGCGACCGAGTACGTCCGCCCCTACAAGTAAGCAACAACACATTTTGACCATTGTAGGGGCGGCTTGTAGCCGCCCGCACTAGCTTTACGTTTTGTAAAACACACCTGCAAATCAAAAGCATAACGGGCGGTTAAAAACCGCCCCTACAAATGGTTATGCTAT
>WRBU01000012.1 GCA_009784355.1 Defluviitaleaceae bacterium | reverse complement strand
TGTTCGTCCGTGGATTTTGCAAATTAAATTTCTCTGGTATAATTTGGGGCTTCTTTGGTGATGTGGATGTTGTGGGGGTGGCTTTCACGCAAGCCCGCGGCGGTTATTTTTACGAATTGGGCGTTGTCGTTTAGGTGCTTGATGGTGGGTGCGCCGCAGTAGCCCATGCCAGCACGCAAGCCGCCTAAAAGCTGGTATGCTACGTCGCCTACTGTGCCCTTGATGGCTACACGTCCTTCAACACCTTCTGGCACGAATTTTGAGGAGCTTACTTGGTCGCCTTGGAAATAGCGGTCTTTTGAGCCTTTTTCCATGGCGGATATGCTTCCCATGCCACGATACACCTTGTACTTGCGCCCTTGGTATTGGTGAATTTCACCTGTGGATTCTTCGCAACCAGCAAACATGGAACCCATCATTACGGCGGCTGCACCGCCTGCAATGGCTTTTACAATGTCGCCGCTGTATTTTATACCGCCGTCTGCTATTATAGGCACGCCGTGTTTTGCGGCTTCTTCAGCGCAATTCATTATTGCAGTTAGCTGTGGCACGCCCACGCCAGCAATGACACGGGTGGTGCAAATAGAGCCGGGACCTATGCCCACTTTTACGCAGTCAGCACCTGCTTCTATAAGGGCTTTTGTTGCGGCGGCTGTTGCTACATTGCCTGCAATTACTGGAAGTTCTGGGAAATGTTCTTTTATCTCCCGCACTTTTTCTATTACATTAATGTGGTGTCCGTGAGCTGTGTCTATGGTTATTATATCTACTTTTTTTGCCACCAAGGCGGCTACGCGGTCAAGGGCTTCCATGTTTGCACCCACTGCCGCACCTACGAGCAAGCGTCCGTGGTCGTCTTTGGCAGAATTTGGGTATTTTATGGCTTTTTCTATGTCCTTGATGGTGATAAGCCCTTTTAGCTCAAAATTTTCGTTCACAATAGGGAGTTTTTCAATTTTTTTGCCCATTAGGATTTCTTTGGCTTCTTCCAGCGTCGTGCCTTCTGAGCCTGTTACAAGAAGTTCTTTTGTCATCACTTCATAGATTTTTTTCTGATGATTGGTTTCAAAACGTATGTCTCGGTTTGTGATGATGCCCACCAACTTTCCGTTTTCTGTGATGGGTACGCCGCTTATTTGGTAACGCTCCATAAGCTGGTTTGCTTCAAAAACAAAATTGTTGGGGGATAAAGAAAAAGGGTCGGTTATAACGCCGTGTTCGCTACGCTTTACTTTATCAACTTCATTGGCTTGGTCTTCGATGCTTAAATTTTTGTGGATGATGCCAAGCCCGCCGTGACGTGCCATGGCTATTGCCATCTTGCTCTCCGTTACGGTGTCCATTGGGGCAGATATGAGGGGTGAGTTAAGTAAAATTTTTGATGTAATATTTGTTGAAATGTCCACATCAGGCGGCAGAATTTCAGATGCACCCGGCACTAATAGCACGTCATCAAAAGACAAGCCTTCTTGAACTACTTTTCCCATGGGTTTCACTCTCCTTTGTATTTTATGCTTTTGTTAGTAATATCTCTATTATTTGGGAGTGCAGCTTCCCAACATTATTTTTCCAGTTATTGCACACTGCCACCGCTTGCTCTTTGTTTACAACGGACATGTTTATTTCCATTAAGATGTTGTCGTCTTCATAAACAGCGCATTTTACAAGGTATTCTTCGTTGTCGTGCTGAAAAAAATGGTTTGCCACCACTTCTAGGTCTTGCTTTACTACATGGCGGATGTCTTCAACATAGCGGGCAATGCGGGTTTTTACATATGGCGGCACTTGGTTTGAGAAAGTGTCTATTGCTTTTATGCCCTCGTCTGTTATTGTGTAACGTGTGGTGCTGGCGGACTGGCTTTTGTCTAAATATCCCGCCTCTGCAAGTTCTGTAAGGTATTGCTGCGTAGCAAAAAAGTTCATATAATTTTCTTCTTGGGCAAATTGCGAAATTTGGCGGTTTGAAATTGGGATGTCTATTTTATCAACCAAAAGCAGTATCATAATTTTATGCTCTATTTGCTTGTCCTCCGAATAAGACGGATAAATATTCTGTTGCAACAACCCACCACCCTGCCCAAAATGCTATTTTTCTATATCTTGTCATTATAACATACTTTCTTTAATAAAATCAACTGATTTTTATATTTTTTGTAAAAAACTTAAAAAAGCTATTGACAAACTTCAATTAATTTTGTATTATGTATTTGACGATGAATTGAATATGCATATTTCCGGTTGGGCAGAATTTAGTTTAGTTGCTTTCAAGGTATTGGCTTTAGGGTGGAGAGCTTTCAGGAGTTCTCTATTATTTTGCGCATTTTTAAAGATGTAGTTTTTATGGAGAGCTTTCGGGCTCTCCATTTTATTTTCATAAAATCAAAAGGGTGATTGCTAAAATGGTCTAAATGGGATGCTGTACAAATATGCAAAATATGTTTTGAATTAAACTTAAGGAGAGGATTGCTATGACCTTACGGGTAATTTTGTCAACAGCTTTGTTGGCTGTGTTATGGGTAATTTTTACAGAAACATTAACTTGGCAAAGCGTGTTCGTTGGGCTGGTTGTGGGTGCATTTGTTTCATATTTCACTAATAAATACATACCAAAGACTCCCGAAGAGAGTACTCGCATCAAGTTTCATAAACTCATTGTGTATCCATTTTGGCTGATTGGCAAAATGTATAAAGATGCTTGTGGGCTTATTAAACTTGTTTTTACTGGCGCAAAATGTGGCATAGTAAAAGAGAAATTAGAGTTGGAAAATGAAGGCCTGCGCACAATAATGGCAAGCTCTGTTACGATTACGCCAGGAACCATAGCTTTGGAGCAAACCGGAGAAAATATTACGGTTTTGTGTATAGGTGAAGAGAAAGCATCGCCAAATTTTTCAGAAACCGTAAATGGATTGCGCAACATCGAAAGCAGACTAAAAAAAGCAGAAGCTAAAAATAAATGAGCTGCTTTTTGTGCTTTAATTAATAATTGTACAGCATCCCATTTAGGCTATTATAGAATCAAAGCGCGTTTGCACTAATTTGCTACACGCTTTAAAATTTTGCACAAATAGTTGTTTGCTGGTCTTATCACTAAAAATATTGAATATTGATTTTTTGCTAACATGTGTTATAATATAGAAAAAACGGCTCATATTATAGATACTATGTTAGGATGACAATATGAAAGAATCAATGAAATTAAATGCTCTTGCGGGGCAGGTTTATACGGTTGCACTTAACGAAGCAAGGCTTGGCGGGCACGCCCTAATTACGCCTTCGCATTTTTTATATGCCATGCTTTTGTTTGACGAAGGGCGGCGGCTGGTGCGGGGTGCTGGCGGTATAGTTAGCAAAATTTCCAACGATATAAATATTTTTTTAGAAAAGCTCGGGTCTGGTAAGTCGCCAGAACAGCCCAGCGAATCTATGGAATTTGTAGATTTTATGAATATGGCAGAAAAATTTGCCAAAGATGAGCTTAAAAAAGAAATTGGGTTGGACGATGCGCTTTTGGCAATGCTCGGCATGGATTACACCTTTACGCAGACAATTTTAAACAAGCATGGAGCCAGTTTTGACAAATTTGATAAATTCTTGGCTCTGGAAGAAGATATGTTCAGCAGCGGGGATAGCGACAAAGACGGCTGTCCGCCCAACTGTAACTGCAAGGGCATGGAACAATCAAGGGAAGTACAAGAGTCAATGCAAAAAAAGCCAGTGGATTATCTTAAAACCTATGCAACTGATATGATTGAAAAAGCTAGGCAAGGTGAATACGATGTTCTTATTGGGCGGGAAGATGTTTTAAAAGAGATTTTGCTTTTGTTAAGCCGGCGCGGCAAAAACAACCCTGTTTTGGTGGGGGATGGCGGTGTTGGCAAAACGGCCGTTTTGGAAGGGCTTGCACAGCGTATTGCGGCAGGGGAAGTACCAAAGAAACTGCAAAAAGCCAAGCTATATCATTTGGATATGGGCGTTTTAATTGCAGGCACAAAATACCGCGGGGATTTTGAGGACAGGCTTATAGGTGCGATGGAAGCAGCGAAAAATCAAGAAGGTGCAATTATTTGCATTGACGAAATACACACTATTGTTGGTGCGGGAACGAGCCAAGGCAGTGCGCTTGATGCCTCCAGCATTTTAAAACCTTATCTTGGACGCGGCGAACTACGCTTTATTGGTACAACCACTTTTGAAGATTATAAAAAGCATATAGAGAAGTCTCCGGCACTTTTGAGGCGTTTTCACAAAATTGACATTGACGAGCCAACGGCGGACGAAGCCATCGAAATTTTAAAGGGTACAGTGGTGAATTTTACCAAGCACCACAAGGTAATATATTCCGAAGATGCGATAGAGGCGGCTGTTAGGCTAACCCACAAATACGTGAAAACTGCGAAGTTGCCAGATAAAGCTCTTGATGTGCTTGATATTGCAGGTGCTGCCGTCGCTGCGGTGGAGATGTTTAGTTTTCCAACGGTTTCGGTGGCTGACATTGAACGGGCTGTAGCAAAACTTGCCAAAATCCCTGAAACGGATGTTAGCTCAAATGAAGTACAGAAGCTGTCAGAGCTTGAGGAGCGTGTAAAGAGAGTGGTTTTTGGGCAAGATGAGGCGGTTGCTGCCGTGGCAAAGGCCATAAAGGCGGCTCGCATTGGTCTTAATGATGCACAAAAACCTATTGCGTCGCTACTTTTTGTAGGCCCTACGGGGGTTGGCAAAACAGAGATTGCCCGCACATTTGCTGATGTTTTAGGCATGAAGCTAATACGCTTTGACATGAGCGAGTATCAAGAAAGTCACACTACATCACGCCTTGTCGGGGCGGCACCGGGATATATCGGGCATGACGAGGGCGGGCTTTTGGTTGATGCTGTACGCAAAAACCCTTCAGCCATACTTTTGCTTGACGAAATTGAAAAAGCACATCCTAATATTTTGAATGTGCTTTTGCAAGCGATGGATTACGGGGTGCTGACAGACGCACAAGGCAAAAAAGCCGATTTTCGCAATGTTATTATTGTTATGACATCAAATGCAGGAGCGGCTATTGCGGATAGAAATATTATTGGCTTTGGTGATAAAAAGGACACAACCGCCATTATGGCACAGGTTGAAAAGACCTTTTCACCAGAGTTTCGCAACCGTTTGACCAAAATTGTGAAGTTTAACCCCATCACACCCGACATTGCAGTACTTATTGCAAAAAAAGCTGTGGGCATATTGCAGGAGCGTGTTTTGGAAAGGGGATTAAGCATCGAGACCAAACAAGACGTATTTGAGCATATTGCAAAGGCTAATTTTTCTGCCACATATGGGGCGAGGGAGATTATACGTTATGTTGAGGGTGAACTTAAAGACCAAATTGTGGATGCCGTTATTGATGGTGGCGGCAATTTGACAATAGAAATTTTGCTTGCAGACGGCGAAGTTAAAGTTGTGGCGAGAAGCTGTGATGCACAGCGGTTGCAAGAAAGTGGCTGTTATGAAGGGGAGCAGACCGCAAAAATTATTGCTGATGCTATGAAAGAGGAATGATGGGTGCGTTTCAAATGCGAAAGCCGTTATTTTACTTCGTAGAGACGGCAATCTGCCGCCCCCACATCAACCCATCGTTGCGGTAAAGGAAACACCGCTGTCAAAAAAGACGGCGGTGTTTTTTGTTATTTTTATATGTATGAAGTAAATTGCATTATGTGATTTGTGCCGTTTGCCTTGGCTTGGCAGAGGATTGCGTTTGTGTCGGATATAAAATTTTGCAGTGTGTAATTGTCCTCTGGGCTGGGTAATGCTGAATGTACGCCCATGCTTACGGTTATGCCTGCCTTTGTGGTTTCGTCAAGCAAGGTAAAAATATTTTTTTCTACTGTGTCTCGTATGTTTTCTGCGACTAGCATTGCATCTTCTAATGTAGTTTCTGGCAGAAGCACTACAAATTCTTCGCCGCCCCAGCGAGCTGCAATATCTATTGTGCGGTTTTGGGCAGATGTAATTGCTTTTGCAGTGCGTTGCAAAGCAACATCACCGTTTAAATGCCCGTAGGCGTGGTTAAAGTCTTTGAAGTTATCTATATCCATCATAAGAAAACTGATATGAGCTTTGTTTTTCTTTGCCCTTTCCCATTCTTGTTGAAGTTGCGTGTTAAAAAAGTGGCGGTTGGCAATTCCTGTTAAAATACAGGTCGCCGAAAGGCTTTGAATTTCACGCATTTGGTTTAGAATTTTGATTTGGTGGTTTACGCGGGCGGACACAACAGGAGGCGAAAAGGGCTTTGTGATAAAATCTGCCGCACCCAGTGAAAAGCCTTTGACTTCCTCTTGTGCCTTGGTCAACCCTGTTACAAAGATTACGGGGATGTCTTTTGTGTCTTTGTCTTTTTTGAGCCGCTGAATAACGCCAAAGCCGTCTAGTTCCGGCATTACAATATCAAGCAGAATAAGGTCGGGCTTTAATCTTTTGGCGGCATCAAGACAGGCTTTGCCGTCTGCCTCGGCATATACCGTGTAGTCTGGAGCAAGAATGTGGGCAAGAGCCATTATATTCATTGGGTCGTCATCCACAATTAGCACGCTGTTTGTTTTTGAGGACATAGCTTTAAACCTCCTTCCAAGCTGCCGTTAATGCGGCAAGCTCGTCTTGTGCGGACTTAAAATCAAAAGATTTTATGTATTTACACAAATCGTCTGTATTTGGTATTTGGTACAAATCGTCCAACAGATTCATAGCTTCTACGTTTTGGGAAGCCAAAAGGGGTGCGAGCGTGTCGGAAATGTCTATTGCCTTTTGCTTGTCAAAGATGATGTTGACAGGTGCTTGAGAATTGCCGAGCTTTTTTGCATTGCTCAATGCAAATTGAAGCTGGTCATACAAGACGTTGAGTTGGTATTTTGATGGTTCCTTGCCTTCTGCTATCGTCAATTCTACATGACTTGCGGCTTTTGTTAGCTGCTGTTCTTGTATCAGTCCCGCTGCTCCTTTTAGGGTGTGTGCCAAAATATGAGCTTTTTTCGTGTTTCCTTCGTTTAAGGCTTGGCATATTTCTTCATGGGCGTTTGTAAAATTCACAACAAAGTCGCTGCTCAGCTTTTCTAATAGAGATGGGTCGTTTAAGTATCCGTTTATGTCTGTATGTTGTTTTTTAGCGGCGGATAGTCTTGCGGCTTTTAGCACTTCTGGCGGCTGTTTGTCCATTATATGTTTGATTAGCACTGCGTTAAGGTATTTTGTTTGTATTGGTTTTGAAACAAAGCCATCAAAGCCTGATTTTATAAACTCTTCCGCTTGTCCAATCATTGCGTTTGCAGTTAGCACTATTATGGGATGGTTGTAACCCAACTCACGCATTTTGTGCATCGTTTCTATGCCGTCTAGCCCTGGCATCATGTGGTCCATAAATACTATGTCGTAAACATTGCCCTTTTCTATTTTTGTTATGGCTTCATATCCTGATTTGCAAGTTTCTACATTTAAATCGTAAAAATCTAGCAGACCTTTGGCAACATAAAGGTTTGCATCCACGTCATCCACCACAAGCACTTTGCCGTATGGCATGGACTCTGGTCTAAATGTAAAACGCTTTGTGGAAACATGGCTACCTTCACCTACTTGCTTGAGGCTTTGCACGGCTTCTTTGCCCAGCACCTGAGAGCCCGCTAATTTTTGCGGAATACTCACTGCCACTTTTGTGCCTACACCCACTTCGCTTTGTACGTCTATTTTGGCATCCATAAGCTGTGCAAGACTAAATACAATAGGCATACCAAGCCCCGTACCGCTTATGTGGCGGTTGTCTTTTTCGTGATACCTAGTAAATTCGCTTGAAAGGTTTTTGATTTGTTCTTCGGTCATACCAAGTCCAGAATCTTCCACGGTTATAACTATTGTTACAGCATCTGGGTCGTCACAGTCTTTTTGCGTGCGGAGTGATAATTTAACATTGCCTTTTTGAGTGTATTTAAATGCATTGGACAAAATGTTGTTTATTATTTGCCCAACACGCATTGCATCGCCAATTAAGTGGGATGGCACATCTTCGTCTACATCTAAATCGAACTTAATGTCTTTGCCGCTGTAGCTAGCTAGGTGCAGATGTACCACATCCACAATGGTTGATGCCATTTCGTATTTTTCTTGCGCAAGCTCCATTTTGCCCGCTTCTATTTTTGAAAGGTCTAATATATCGTTTACAATACCTAAAAGAATATTGGCAGAATTATAAATTTTTGCAAAGGACTCTTCTGTTTGCGGCGGTAAGGACGGGTCTTGCAAAGCAATTTCCGACATTCCCATTACGGCGGTTATGGGTGTGCGTATTTCGTGCGACATTCTTGCCAAAAAGCGACTTTTTGCTATGTTTGATGCTTTTGCTATTTCTGCTTGTTGCTGGTTGGCTTTCATTTCCTTTATTTTGGTAACATCGCGGGAATAAGTAGCTACGACAAGCTCGCCGTTATAGTCCATTAAAACGGCGTGCACTTCAAGGGTGGTTGCTTTTCCATCTGGTTTTACATCAACAAATTCAAAGCTACCTGAGCCATGCTCAAAAATACGGTCTAGGTTTTCACGCCAAATTGGAGTGTTTTCGTGAACATCTTCAAAAAAATTGCTTATAATTGTGAGGTAGTCTTGTTTATCGGTTAATCCGTAATAGTCTAGTGTGGTTTGGTTACAGTCTATTGGAACATAATCCCTTGACCAAAACTCTATTATAAGCGGGGTTGCGTCAAACATCATCCGCATACGATATGCCATGTCTTGCTTCATTAGTTCTTTTTGGCGGCTGGCATACATGGAAAGCTCTTCAACAGCGTTGTTTACAGCATTTTTAATTTGTAAAAAGTCCCCTTTGTAGTCGCCCATTACTTTTTTTGTGAAGTCGTTATTTGAAAGGGAATTCATAACATCTCTTATTTCAACTATTGGGATGTCTACTGCTTCGGCAATTTGGTTTAACCCTACCATAATTTCGCGCCAATGCCCGCTGTATTTGTCTACATCAATAATATGGTGTAAATCCCCCAATTCTACTGCGGCATGGATAACACCTTCTACCTCATCGTCAACAGATTTCATATGTGTCAAAAGTTTTAATACATTTTGCGTAAGAACGCCTATTTCGTCTTTTGATATATCTTTGTCGTTTAAATTTGTATCACGGTTGCCCTTTGTAATTTCGCCAAGAGCTACTGTAACTTTATCAATGGGCTTTGTTATTGTGCTAGAAATAATTATTGTAGCTACTGCACCCAAAGCCACGCCAGATAAGGTGAGGATAACAAGGAGCAGCTGAGTTTGCTCGGTTCTTTGTGTGCTTCGTCCGCTGGCATCATGCATATACTGTCTTGCAATATCAACAAGCATGTCAAAATGCATTAAAGCCCTGTTTGCCGTATACAGACCTTCACGCACAAGGCGTATTGCTTCTACTTCATCGCCTGCTCGTGCTGCTATTATTAAATTTGTTATATAGTGGTCAAAATAATGATGGACTTCTGCTTCAAATATTGTTGTCCATTCCCCAACAAGCTCTTTTTCCTCATTTGAAAGGCGGGGGTCGTTTTTTGTACTATGCCTTGATTTGGCAAAAAGGTTGTCTATGCTGGTACGCAGGGTCATAAGGTGGTCTTCTTGACCGGAAATGCCTTGCATAGGACTTATAGGGTCATGAATGTACATTGCAGCACGATTCATTGTGCGGCGGGCATCCATAAAATGCATACCTACCTCTTTTAAAAATGAGTATCTTTCAAGGGGATATGAAATTGCATAGGCGTACTCGTCATCTACCCATCGCAAGGCGGCAACACCAAAAACAGCGACAGCTACGGTTATTCCTAAAAGAAGCAGGCAACACAAAAAGAGCTTTGCTCGTATCTTTAAGTTTTTTAGCAATTTCATGTTTTTAAAACCTCCTACTGGCTGAGGGCAAACTTTTTGTTTTATTTCTCATCTTTACGCTGTTGCTGTACATACTCTTTTAAATCTCGTGCAAGGTCGCGCAAACGGGTAGAGAGGTTTTGGTTTACAATAATATTTGAAAGGAATTTAAGTGCGGTGGAATAATCCTCTTCATCTGCTGCAAAGCGTGCCAAAAGAAATGTAACAACGCCTTCCGACATTCCAAAAATTGGAAAAGACTCGTTTTGATATGCCTTCGTTAGTTCAGCATTGGCGTACTTTGCGTAGTACAAGTAGTTTTCTTCGTCCTTCATAATTTTGTAAAGCCAAGCTATTTTTGTAAGCAGCATTGCTCTCTCGCCTGTGGACACTTTTTTAATTAATGCAGTCAAAAGAGCGTATTTAAGACGTTCTACTCCCTGTTTTAAGTCGATTTCAGCATGACTTGTTGCAGGCATAAAATTTGCATAATTTGTGCGGATATTTGCTAAAATTGCATCCCTTTGCTTTTCTGAGACAACTAAAAAGCGGTCTTTTAAAGTGGCATATCCACAATTTACACACAGCATAATGTCGTAACACAAAGGTTCTACATCACGATAAACAGGACGAAGTTCGTCCATGCGTAACATGCGCAATTTTGAATCTCGCAAAACACTTGTGCTAAATTTTGCTTTACAAACAGGACATTCAAATTCTTTAACAAAAAAATACTGTGAAATATCTACGGAGTCTTTTTCTTCATCCTCTGCTTTTGACGGCGGCTCACTAAAACGTGTAGCAAAAATCTCGTAAGGCAAATCAAGCTCCAAAGGCAAATCTTTTAAATTGTCTAAAATCCCGTACATAACGCCCCTCCTGTTATTAAAACTTTCTGCAAAGCTAATTGTCGCATATTTCACAAAAAAAGTCAAGCCCTTGCTTTTCAATGAAAAACATGGTAGAATGTAGAAAAAGATTGTTACGGGGTGAAATAAATGCCGAAAATAAGTGTGGTTGTGCCGTGTTACAACGAAGAGGAAAGCGCACCGCTTTTTTTAAATGAAGTTTTGGCGGTTGCGTACAAAATTCCTGCTGACTTTGAAATAATTTTTGTGGATGATGGCTCAAAAGATAGCACTTTGCAGGTTTTGCGTTCCTTGGCAGGCGAGCATCCTCAGGTTAGATACATCAATTTTTCCCGCAATTTTGGTAAGGAAGCTGCTGTTTTAGCAGGGCTTGAGCACTCGACGGGGGATTATATTGTAGTGATGGATGCGGACCTGCAGCACCCGCCGGTTTTATTGCCGCAAATGTACGATGCCATTGTAAATGAAGGTTTTGATAGCGTTGCCGCAAAACGCAAAAACCGCAAAGGCGAGCCGCCCATCCGTTCTTTTTTTGCAAGGCGGTTTTATAGGCTCATCAATAGAATTTCGCAGACAGAGATGATGGACGGTGCCACGGACTACCGCATGATGACCCGCCAAATGGTGGATGCTGTGCTTTCATTAAAAGAATACAACCGCTTCACCAAAGGTTTGTTTAGCTGGGTAGGCTTTAACACAAAATGGCTGGAATATGAAAACGTGCCAAGAGTGGCAGGTGAAACAAAATGGTCATTCTTTTCGCTGTTTAAATATTCTTTGGAAGGCATAATATCTTTTTCCGTGCGACCGCTTGCAATATCGTCTTTTTTTGGGTTTTTGTTTTGTCTTTTGGCATTCGTTGGCATTGCTTTTTTGATTATACGTTGGATTATGTTTGGTGACCCTGTTCAAGGCTGGGTTTCTACGGCTTGCATTATACTTTTTGTTGGAGGCGTACAGCTATTTAGCACAGGAATTTTGGGGCAATATATCGCAAAGTCGTATTTAGAAGTAAAAGGCCGCCCTGTTTACATCATTAAGGAGAAAAAATAACACATGAAAGAGATTTTTGCGAAACACCGTGAAATAATTTTATATATTTTTTTTGGCGGACTTACGACCCTTGTGTCCGCCGTGTTTTATTTTTTGGCATCTTGGGTTTTTGATGCACCCGCTTGGCTTTCGTCAATAATTTCTTGGATTTTTGCGGTTTGCTTTGCTTTTGTAACCAACAAATTATTTGTATTTGAAAGCAAAGAAAAAAAGGGAACTACAAAAGAAGCAGCTTTATTTTTTGCCGCACGTCTTGCTTCGCTTTTCATAAACACTGCAATAATGTTTGTTTTTGTGGACTTGATGGAATTTAATGAACCCATAATTTTTGTGGCAGGACAGCTTGTTGTGCTAATTTTTAATTACATTGCCAGCAAATTTTTGATTTTTAAGAAACGGGGATAAAGACATTATGGGCAAAACCGCCAAACAACCAGCAAAGCAGCAATCACCAAAGAAGTCGACGCAAAAACACCGTAGAAAAAAGCGTGCAACAAGAAGAATTTTACCGTGGATTTTAATTTTGGTTTTTGCCATTGCAGGCATTACTGCGTATACCCTGCACCGCAACCCTAATTTATGGGAAAGTATTACGAATTGGGTTAGCAATACCTTTAGTAGCAGTAATATTGTAATGCCCAAAGGTGAGACTGCAATACACTTCATTGATGTTGGGCAGGGCAATGCCGTGTTAATACAAACCGCCGGCGGGACAATGCTTATAGACGGCGGCGACAATGGACTTGGAGAGCGTGTTTTGACCTACCTACGCT
>WRBU01000011.1 GCA_009784355.1 Defluviitaleaceae bacterium | reverse complement strand
GACAAAACCCGCAAATTGGTGCAAAAGGCGTTGCGTGAAGCCTACACAGGGGCAATTTATCCCGACCAAATAGACCGTGTGCTTTTGGAGGGCGGCTCGTCCACCATGCCGTGGGTGCGGGATGTGTTTATTGAAATTTTTAACGACGAAACAAAAATTTACACGTCAGAACGCCCTGCCCTTGATATTTCCCTTGGTGCAACCTATTATGCGGCAATGAAAATGGGGCTACTCTCCGCCGCTGACATGGAGGCTGATACACTGGATGTGGAATTTGAGGTAACAGTAGCCCATGACATTGGGCTTGAAATTGTAAAAGGCGGCAAACCCTCGTTTTTCCCCATGATACGCCGTGGCACGCCTTACGCCCTTGCCAAAAAGAGCCATGTCTTCACGCTATCGGGAGAACTTCCCGAGGATATGACTAAATTAGATTTACGTATATTAGAAAGACTTGACATAACCCATGGGTATGAGGACTGCAAGCTAATAGGCGAAGTGGCAATAACGGGACTGCCACAGCGCGGGAGCGGCAAAACCCGCCTGCAAGTAACCCTAATGGTGGAAGAAGAAGGCGGCATGGTAAAAGGCAATGTGAAAGACCTAGGGTTTGGGGAAGAACACGCCCCCAGCGGGTATGACGAGAATTTTGACCCATCCCGCTTTACCAAAAAAACTGTGGGTACTACCCCGTAAACGCGGACTTTGTAGGGGCGGATTTTATCCGCCTGCTGGAGCTTTTGGTTGGAAACATGCATTTGACAAGTCGTCAGCTTTAGCGGGCGGATAAAATCCGCCCCTACAAAGTACAACACAAATTCTAATTCCCCTATATGTATTTCTGCTGTCCTGTTGCACTTGTTGTCATTTTAGTAATATTAGATTTTCTAAAAAAGCTCTTGACAGCTCATGCGACTTTTGTTATACTAATATTAGAATGGTTTATTTGCCATTAATATTAAGTATACGGGAGGAATAAAAATGGGGAAAGTAAAAGAGATGTTGTTGGAGCGAGGGGTCGATTTAGCCAAAATGGGCTGTAAGTATGAGAGCTTCTTTGACTATGAAAAAACAGACGACAGATTGCCGTGGGAAACGAACAAAACCCCGCAAGAAAAAACCGTGGCAGAGGTTGTTGCCACAAATATTTTAGAACTTAACACAAAAACAGCAAAAGAAATTATGGAAACAAACTTTGACGCACCGCATTTTATTGTAGATAATATGTTTACATCAGGCATATACCTTTTGGCGGGGGCGGCAAAGGCGGGGAAGTCTTGGCTGGCATTAGACATTGCGGCATCTGTCGCAAGCGGTGAGCCTTTTTGGGAGCATAAAACAACAAAAAGCGACGTTTTATACATGTCATTAGAAGATACAGACCCCCTGCTTGCGGGAAGGCTAAAACAAATGCAAGCCAACCCCAAAATGATTAACAATTTGCACATAACCCACAACACCCGTGGCATGGACGCAAATGCGTCCATGGTGCAAGAAATTGAAAACTTTTTAAAAAAACATCCAAATACAAAACTTATTATTATTGACATTTTAAGTAAAATACGGCATCATAGATATGACATAGACATCTCTGTAAATGACAGAAAATTTGTGGAAAACCTGCGTCCAATAACTAATAATCGTGATATAGTGCTTTTATTATTACATCATACAAGAAAAATGCACGACGACGACCCAATAAACATGGTTGCGGGCTCTATGGCTTTGGTTGGTGCGGTTGACGGAACATATGTCCTAATGAAAAAGTCAAGAAAATCAAAACAAGCCAAGTTTACAACAGGGGTACGTCATATAAGGGATTTTAGTTATAATATTGAATTTGATGAAGAAAGTTGTAAATGGCAATTTCTAGGGGTTGACAATGACGAAGAAGATGAAGAAGAAAACGCCAAAGCAAGTGAACTTGCCTATAATTTAAAAGAATACATATTCTCTAAAAATGGAGTATGGCAAGGAACTGCCACAATGCTTTGCGCAAGCCTAAACGACCTTGCCAAAAGAGAGAAAAAAGATATAAAATATTTTCCCACCCGTATTACAAGGCAATTAAAAGCCGCACAGCCAATACTTTTAGAAGAATATGGAATAGTTATACGAAGAGATAAAGATAAAAACTCAAGAATGTTGTATTTTTATAAAAACAAAAGTACAACAGGACAACAAGTACAACAGAAATAGGTATAGGGAAATGTAAAAACCCACTGTCATTGCGGGATGGTTTTTCCCGCAATCTTATGCTATTTGGTGGGGTTGCGGGAGAGTACGTCCCGCAATGACAAGGGCGGCACACATAAGGAGGATTTAAAATGGCATATTTAGGCATAGACCTTGGCACAACCAACTCGGTTGCGGTAATTTACAAAGACCAAACCGACACCCTTGAAGTGGTAAAAATTGACGGGGCAGACGAAATTCTGCCCTCGGTAGTGAGCTATATGGAAGACGGCACGGTGGTTGGAAGCGAAGCAAAGTCGGGCGCGATAATTTACCCCGAAGAAACGGTAATTTCTGTAAAACGCCTTATGGGAAGCGAAGAACGTGTGCTTTTGGGCGATATTGAAAAAACCCCCGAAGAAATATCGGGCGACATTTTGCGCAAATTAAAAATGGCGGCAGAGGAACAAGCAGGAGAGAATTTTGACGAGGTGGTAATAACCCACCCTGCGTATTTTAACGACCGCCAAATTTTTGCCACACGCCAAGCGGGGCTTTTGGCGGGTTTTAAAAATGTGTTTTTGCTCTCCGAGCCTTTGGCGGCGGCTATTGAATACGGCTTTAAACAAGGCTATGCCCAAACCTTAATGGTATATGACATGGGCGGCGGAACTTTTGATGCCTGCGTGTTGCGGGTGGGCAAAGACGAAAACGGCGAAGAAATTTTTAAAGAGCTTTCAAATGTGGGCGACATGACATTAGGCGGGGATGACTTTGACGCGGAGCTTATACGCTGGATGAAGGACAAATTTAAGCAACAAAACTCCCTTGATTTGGATGCCCAGCTTGACAATGCCGAGCGCAAGCGTGTACTGCAAAAATTAAAATTTGAAGCGGAAAGCGTGAAGAAAAAGTTAAGCGGCACAAATAAGGCGCAAATACGCATAAACCCCCTTGTTATTCACGACGGCGTGCCGCAAAACCTCTCACTTGAAATTACCCGTGAAGAGTTTGAAGCAATTATCCGCAAATATGTGGACAGAAGCCGTGATATTATTGAAGAAGCCCTAAAACGGGCAGGTTGTGGGGCGGACGAAATTTCAAAAGTAATATTGGTTGGCGGCTCTACATTAATACCCATGGTAAAGCGCATGGTTGCGGGCTTTATAAAAGAGCCATACAGGGCAACAGACCCCGCAAAGTCCGTTGCTATGGGGGCGGCTATATACAATTATTTGCTACATTTGCCCACGGCTAATGTAAAAGTTTCGCAAATAACCCGTCAAATTTTTGGCACGGAAGCCGTGGTGAATGTCGCCACCAAAGAAAAGGCGTTAATCCCCATCATCCCCATGGGTACGCCAATACCCGCACGTATTTCTGACGCAAATTTTGCCGCAACAGGTGCAAGCGTGGTTAATGTGGACGTGTACCAGTGGGAACAGGGTGCCGAAAGCGACAAAAAATACATGGGAAGCGTTGTTTTAAGCGGTCTTTCGGGGGCGGCGCAACTGGAAATTACCTATGCCATTGACGAAAACAACCTCTTTGAAGTATATGTAAAAGACATACACACAGGCAATGCCCAAAAGGCGGAGTTTGACCGAACCCAATTTGCCGCAAAGCCCGCCGAGCGTGTTATGGGAAGCGGCGGCAATGTAAATGTAGTATTTTGTATTGACACAACAGGAAGCATGGACACATATATAAACGGCGTAAAAGACCGTGCAATGGAGTTTGCGGACATTTTGGCAAACAAGGGCGTGGGCTTTAAGCTGGGCTTAATAGGCTTTGGCGACCTTAACGAAAAAGAAAAGCCAAGCGTGTACAATTTTACAGACGACGTGGCAAAATTCCAAAAACAGGTAAAAAACATACCAAGAACCTACGGCGGCGACATCCCCGAAAGTGCTTTGGACAGCCTTGAAACGGCAATAGAGCTTTTAAACACGACACGCCCAGCGGCTGACACACAAAATATTTTTGTGCTTATAACAGACGCACCGCCGCATGTGCCAACACACAGCGGCAAAAGCGTGCAAGACATTTGCGACATGCTTGCCGCCCACAATATAGTAACCTACGTGGTGGCACGCAAAGACCGTGAAAGCATTGAAGCCTACGACCCCGTAACCAAACCAAGGGGCAAATTCTACGACCTTTCTGACAAATTCTACGACATTTTGGACAATATTGCGGCAAGCATAGCAGAGCTTATACGTTTGTAGGGACACCCCATACAAAAAAGGAGGCATAACAATGTGGAAAGACAGCTATTTAACAGGGGTGGCGACAATAGACAAAGAGCATATGCAGCTTTTTGAAACTGTGGGTAAGCTGAAAGACACCCTAACGCAGGGGCTTGGCTTTGAGGATTACAAAGCCGCCATTATCGACACCATGGAATTTTTAAAAAAATACTGTTTAAAACATTTTGCGGATGAAGAAAAGTTTTATAGGGATGCTGGTTATGACGGTGTTGAAGAGCATAGGCAATTTCATTTAAAACTGATAGCTGACGTGCTTGACCACCAAGAACGCCTAAAACAAAGCAATTTTGACCCCACAAGCGTCAAAGCCTTTTTGGGCTTTTTGCTCACATGGCTTATATACCATGTGGCAGGCGAAGACCAAAAAATGTCAAAACCCAAAATATCCGCCGTGCGTGCACAAACCGCGCTAATTGCTTTTGCGGACAATGTAAGAGAGGTTTTGGCAACCGTAACAGGCATTGCAAACGACAGCATAAAGCCAATTTTTAACAAAGATATAAATGCAGACGACGGTATTATTTTTAAAGTAGGCTTGGTTGGCGACGAAAGCAAAAAAGCCGTTTGGTTTGTGTACTCAAATAAAATTACTTTTGGTATTTTTAGAGCCATGACGGGTATGGAGGTTTGCGAAGCAAACGAAATGGCATACTCTGCCCTGCAAGAAATTTCCAACATAGCCTCTGCCAAAATATCCAATGTGCTTTCTGCCGCCTGCGGCAAATTTGTAGACATAGACTACCCCGTGGCGGCAAAAATAGACGACATACCAAAGACGGGCGACAGCTTTGTAATGAACACAACTTTGGGTGATATGGAAATTATTGTAAAATAGGAGGAAGCCCTCTTGCACCTTTGTGTATCCCAAATTGAAAACAACGCCACACCCTACCGCTTTGAAATGACAGGCATTAGCATCTATTCATTTGAAGAGGCTCTGTATCACGGCTTGCACCACTTTCGCCAGTCCATGGGTGATGTTTTTGGCGAGCCTTTTTTAAAATGGCTTGAAAGCATTGGGCTGCACAAAATACTTGAACAAATGAAGGTCATCGCCATTATGGAAAATGCTTCCATGGCTTATTTGAAATTCCTATCCCTCACAGGTTATTTGCCGCAAAATGCAGTTGCAAACCTAAAAAAAGAGCTTGACGACTGGCAAAACCGCAACGAATGGGAAAGATATAAGGAACAAGGCGACTTTTGGTTGCAACAAAAAAATGGCGAAAAAGCCTTTGAATTTTACACATTGGCTCTTAAACATCACGAGAATGCGGCATTGCTAAACAACGCAGGGCTTGCCCTTTTGCATATGGGCAATGCAGCTCTTTCAGCAGAATTTTTTGGCAAGTCGGCAGATATGGAAGCGGACAACAAACAACTGCGCTTTAACCACATAGAAGCCCTTATTGCCGCAGAGCTTTTTGAAGACGCAAGGCGTAATTTGGCGCAAATTGACCCAAGCCACCCCGAAGCATTATACCTCATGGGGCGCATTAGCTACGCCCAAAGAAATTATTTTGAAGGCATAAAACTTTTTACTTTAGCTTTGCAGGCGGCATATGACCCCGATTATATCTACGCTTTAAGCGACTGCTACATGAGGACACGCCAGTTTGAAAAAGGAATTGCGATTTTGCAAACCATAGACGAAGGCGACCAAGATTTAGCATATTACCAAAAAATGGCGAACACCCAAGCAGACAGCGGCAACGTGCCAGCGGCAATAAAAACAATAGAAAAAGCTATGATGACAGATAGGTCAAATGTAAAATTATGGATAGCATTAGCAGAGTATTACCGCAAGGACTATAACCTCGTAAGGGCGTTGGGGGCTATTTCAAAGGCTTTACAGCTTGAACCCCAAAACCCGCACGCCATTTTGGAGCAAGCCCGTGTAAAAAAGGCGGACGGGCGCATAAAAGACTACCAAAACAGTCTCGCAAAGATTTTGGAGATGCTTAAAGAAGAATACAGAGCCACAGACCAAGGGGGAGCGTAAAATGACACCAACACCGCATATAGAAGCAAAGGGAGCAGGCGAAATTGCCCAAATCGTAATAATGCCCGGCGACCCGCTTCGAGCAAAATTTATTGCAGAGAATTTTTTGCAAAATGTCGTGCAGTTTAATACCGTGCGGGGGATGCTCGGTTTTACGGGCAAATATGAAGGGAGTGCCGTGTCTGTAATGGGCTCTGGCATGGGCATCCCCTCAATGGGCATTTATGCCTACGAGCTTTATAAATTTTACGGCGTGCAAAGCATTATTCGTGTTGGCACGGCAGGGGGCATTGCACCCCATGTTGCCCTGCGGGATATTGTAATTGCCCAAGGGGCAAGCACGGACAGTGCATTTATCAACCAATACGGGCTAAACGGGACTTTTGCGCCCATTGCCGACTACGGGCTTTTATCCAGCGCAGTAAATGCCGCCCAAAATGCGGGTAAAAATGTCCACGTGGGCAATGTGCTAACAAGCGACGTATTTTACGGTGATGGTGACGGCAGCACAATGAAAAATTGGCAAAAAATGGGTATACTCGCAGTAGAAATGGAAGCAGCAGGACTTTACGCTACAGCCGCAAGGCTAAGTAAACGAGCCCTTGCCATACTTACCATTTCAGACCTAGTGTTTACCCACGAGCAAACCACATCAAAAGAACGCCAAGAAGGCTTTATGGATATGGTAAAAATCGCACTGAGCGTGGCACACACCCCGTAGGGGCGGATTTTATCCGCCCGCAGAAGTTGACGTTTTGCAAAACGCGCCCATCAACCGAAAGTATGGCGGGCGGTTAAAAACCGCCCCTACAACCCCATGGGCAAGCCAAAAACGCAACCGCCTTTTTTCAAAACGCAACCATTGGTTGATTGACATCGGCGGTTTTTTTGTGTAAAATATTTTTATATTTCCCTATTGACAGCATCACTTTTGTAATATATAATACCAGTATCATATATTATGAGGTGATTATTATGTCCTTGACCTTTGGGCTTCTTGGGTTGTTGAGATACAGCGACAGCACGGGATACGACCTCGCCAAGCTGTTTAAAGAAACAATAAACAGCATTTGGCACGCCCAACACAGCCAAATTCATAGGGAGCTTAACCGTATGCAGGAGCAAGGCTGGGTGTCTTCACAAGTCGTTGTGCAAGAAGGCAAGCCAAACAAGCGGGTTTTTTCAATAACAGACGATGGGATGAAGGCATTAGAAAAATGGCTGCACGAACCTGCAGACTTGTACCAAAACCGCCGCAGTCCATTATTAATAAATATACTGCTTGGTGCAGTATCCCCCGAAGAAACCTTGCGCAAATTAAAAAAAGAGCGGGACGATTATGTTGCAGCCCTAGAGCCGCATATTCAAAAAAATAAAGAGCTTATCGAAGGCTTTAAATCCAGCTTTAAAAATGGCGAAGAAGAAAGCCTGTATTGGCAAATGGCGGTTGATTTTGGCATTGCAGAAGCAAAAATGGTCATACAATGGACGCAGGAATGTATCGATAGACTGGAAAAAGAGTTGTCTGATACTAATTCCAATTTAATACATGGAGTGCCGACTGAACCCCAAACACAAGGTGTTTGGGAATAGTGAAGGAGAGCAGTCCATGATTTTAAATGGAATTAGTATGTAAAGGCGAAGGAGTGATGAGGGTGGATATACGCTTTGCAAAAGACGGGCGGTTTTTCAACCTAGGTGCAAAAGCAATTATTATCGAGGGTGACTACCTATTAATGGTAACAAACGACAGTGCGGATTATTACTACTTCCCCGGCGGTGGCGTAAACCATATGGAAACCGCCGAAACAGCCGTGAAACGTGAGGTCTTTGAAGAAACAGGCACGAATTATGAAATTGAACGGCTTGTTTTTGTGTATGAAAATATTTTTGACAATGTAACCGATGCCCCAGTCCTTAAAGGCATGGACTGCCACGAAATAGCATTTTATTTTTTAATGAAGCCAAGGGGTAGCAGAGATGTGATATGTCAAAGCATAGGTTTTGGCGGTGAAAAAGAAAGCCTGCATTGGCTACCCGTCAAAGATATTAAAAAATACAAGTTGTATCCAAATTTTATATATGAAAAAATTTCAAACCTGCCGCAAACTTTGGAGTTTGTGAGCGAGGACAGGAGGGCGTAAAATGAAAGCATTTTTTGAAACCCTGCGCAAAAATGGGGTACGCATTGGCGGGTTTAGTGCGATATTCCTATTTTTAGCGGCAGGCATTGCCGTGGCAGAAACCATCCGTTTTTGGCTGGCGGGTGCTTTGGGGCAGGCGGCGCAAAATGAGGTGGATGCCTACACCCAAAACATTGACGTATTACTTAACTTGTTGTTGTGGCTTGGGCTGGTAACGGCAATTTTAGCCTTGTTTTCAGCAATTTCGGCTTTCGCCCTTGGGCGTTACAGCGGTAAGTTGGGCTACACTTTCCGCAAAAATTTTGCACGTTATTTTTTGCACGTGCCGTTTAGCAAGTTTCAGGCGGCAAACAGCGGTCAGTCGTTGTCTGTTTTTTCCAACGACGTGCCTGCTGCTACAAACTTTATAACAAATGGCGGCTTGCAAGTTGTGGGGAGTATCTTCACGCTAATAGCCTCCTTTGTGTTTATGTTCATAATTAATAGTACATATACGCTAATATTTTTGGCAATGTTTCCTGTTTTGATGGTGCTGCAAATTGTTGTTTCGATGCCTATACAAAAAAAGGCGAAAATAGCAAGCGAAAAGCGGGCAGAGTTTAACGCCGTGGTAAATGACGGACTGCAAAATATTTCCACCATAACCGCCTACGGGCTGGAGGAAGAAATTGAGCGGAGATATTTAGAAAAATACGACGGCTTTGTTAAAGCAACAAAAGCACGCTTGGTAATGCAGTTACCACTTATTATGTTTGGTATTTTAGCATCAGTTGCCCCTCTTATAATACTTATTGCGGGTACGGCAACAAATGTTATGGACTACTACCACCCAATGACAGTGGGCGAATATATTGCATTTTTGAGCATTGCAGCTGCGGCAAGCGACTGGTTGATGATGCTTTCGCAAAACTTAATAGGGGTACAACAATTACGTGCAGGCGCAAACCGTTTTAACGAAACCACAGCACATAATTTGGAAGACCTGCAAAAAGGTGATACATTAAAACCAAACCAAACCGCCGACATAATGTTTAGCAATGTAAATTTTGCATACGGGGAAGGGGAAGAGAGCTTCCAAGCTCTTACTGACATTAGCTTGCATATTAAGCCGGGTAGCCGTGTTGCCATTGTGGGCGGCAGCGGCAGCGGAAAATCCACAATACTAAAAATGCTTTTAGGGCTGCATGAGCCAAAAAGCGGCAGAATTTCAATAGGCGGCAAGGACACGGTGCATGTGTCAAGGGAAGCCTTCGTGAATTTTTTACATACGTTCCGCAAGACAGCTTTTTGTTCCCAGAAGCCATCGGGCGCAATATTGCTTGCTCTGACGAGCCAGACATGGAGAAGTTGCGCAAAGTTTGTGCGGATGCCGGTATATTGGAATTTATTGACAGCCTGCCCGAAGGCTTTGACACAGTGCTTGCAGAAGCTGCCGAAAATGTGTCGGGCGGACAAAGACAGCGCATAGCCCTTGCAAGAGCCTTTTACAAAGATGCCCCCGTTGTTTTGTTTGACGAAGCAACATCCGCCCTTGACCCAATAACAGAGGCGCAGGTGCTGGAAAGTTTTGACAGGCTGGCGCAAGGCAAGACTGTGGTAATGGTTGCCCACAGAGCCGCCGCCATTGCAACATGCGACACCATTGTGGTTATGGAAGGCGGCAAAGTGGCAGGGGTAGGCAGCCACGAACAACTGCTTGCAACAAACGACGCTTACAAAAATTTGTATCAAAGCCGTGTAAGCGGCAATGGGAAAGGGGAGGTGGCGTAGATGAAGTCATTTAAAAGAATTTTTGGTTACATGCGCCCTTATTGGCTCTCCTACGGACTAGGGATGTTTATGTATTCTGCCCAAGGCTTTTTTTTCGGGATTGTTTTTGCCACATTTATGGCTGGGGTAATGGCGGCAATATTGGCAAGTGATGCCCAAATAATGTGGGATGCAATACTTGTGATGGGCATTAGTGTACTTGCAATTATGGTAGCAATAGCTGGCGGGGTTTACATCTATGTGGTGGCATCCATAAAAGCTACCAAAGACATGAAAAAAGATTTGCTCCGCAGTTTTGTAAACACGGGGCTGGAAAATTCCCAAGCATCCCATACGGGCGAGTCTGTAGCGGCAATAAACACCGAAGCAGACACAGCATCAGAAATTTTTGACAACCCTATGAGAGAATTTTTAAATTGCATCATCTCTATCGTGGGCTTTGGCATATTTATATTTTGGACTAATTGGATGATTGGCGTTGGCACATTTTTAATTGGCGGGCTGGCATTTTTGGCACAAAACCGCTTTACAAAGCCCCTTTCACGCATTGGTAAAGAACAACTGGAAGCAAATGCCGCCGCAGTAAGCTCTGTGAGCAATATTTTTTCAGGCGGGCTTACCACAAGGGCTTACAATATGCAAAACCGTGCATTAATGCATTTTGACAACGAAAGCGGCAAATTGCGCCTTTTGGACTTTAAGCGTGCGGCAATTTCGGCTTTTCAAGGAGTTTTCACCACTGTGCAGGGCTGGCTTACCCTTGGCTTAACCTTTGGTTTTGGCGGTTTTTTAGTAATACAAGGTTCGCTTGACCTTTCAGACTTGATGTTTTTAGTTTCGCTTGTTACCGGAACGGTATTTGCTTTTGGTGCCATAGGGAGGACATATGCAAATTTGCAACCACCTATTGTTGCCTGCGGCAAGGTCGCCGCAAGGCTTGACGCAAGCAATGAACAGTCTGCAAGAAATGACGAAATCGCTCGCAAAAACGGCGGTCAATTACCAAACCTAAACAACTACAAAATAACAATAAATAATTTCAACTTCACCTATAAAATGGCAGAAAATGAGGCATTGCAAGGCATTTCCGTAGAAATTCCCGAAAACAAGATGGTCGCCTTTGTGGGCGAAAGCGGCAGCGGAAAATCCACATTGCTCCGTGCGGTTATAGGTATGTATGAAAGGGACGAAATGCCTTTATACATCGGCGGTGTGGGATATAACGACGTTACTACCAAAAATTGGCGCAAAAATTTTGCCTATGTTGACCAAAGCTGCAAGCTATTCGACATGTCTATTGCCGAAAATATCGCAATGGGTGCAGGTGGAAATGCCTCGCAAGAAGAAATAGAAAAAGCCGCAAAACGTGCCTTTGCCCACGACTTTGTTATGGAAATAGAGGGCGGTTACGATGCTCAAAGCGGCGAAAAGGGTGGGGGGCTTTCAGGCGGACAAAAACAGCGTGTTGCCATTGCCCGTGCGCTGGTAAAAGGTGCGCCAATTCTTGTTTTTGACGAAGCTACGTCCGCTCTTGATAAAGAAAGCGAAGCGCATATCATGGACACCATCCACAGCCTGCGAAACGACCACACAATCCTCATTACCACACACAATCTTGCCACAATACAAACAGCGGACATCATTGTTGTGCTGCAAGAGGGCAGGGTAGCCGAAACAGGCACGCATGACGAGCTTATAGCAGCAGGTGGTGTGTACAAAAAATTATTAGACCAAAATACATAATAGTTTAGTAGGATGGATATAAAAATGAATAATTTATTAACCAAAATAGGCAACTCGCCCGAAATAGGTGCGTTAGCTGACAAACTTAAACAAAAAGTGTTTATAGAAGAGCAAGGCGTGCCAAAAAACGAAGTTTTTGACGAATTAGCCGAAAGTGCCGTTCATGTTCTTGTTTTAGACGGCAATAACCCAGTTGCAACAGCTCGGATTGTCAATGAGGGTGAAACGTGGCGAATAGGGCTTGTTGCTGTTGACAAACTTATGCGGGGAAAGCGTCTTGGCGAAAAAGTAATGCAAGCCGCAATGGACTACATCATTGCACAAGCAGGAAACGAAATAGTCCTAACTGCGCAACAAGAGGTTTGCAAATTCTACGAAAAACTAGGCTTTGAGCAATACGGCGAAGTCATTAGGTTTGAATCTGGATTTGTGCTTGTTCCTATGAAGTATAACGTAAAATAAAAACCTAAAACCACCCGAATAAACTTGGGTGGTTTTTGTTG
>WRBU01000010.1 GCA_009784355.1 Defluviitaleaceae bacterium | reverse complement strand
TTTATTACGTCAGCACCGCCGTAGCCTGCGGTTAAATTACAAACTTTGAGCATTATAAATCCACCATTTTTTAAATTAATTTTTTCAAACCGCCAACTATTATATCACATTGAACCTTAAAGTCTTTCAGTTTTTGTTGATATTGAGGTGTCGCCATATTGTATGGTTTTTTATTCAAAATTTTGTGGTCTATTCCTACCACGGGAATTTTTTCAATTTCTGATATTTGTGCTAACTGGTTATAGTCAGGAATATTTGCTATTCGGTATGGGACGCATCCATCAAAAATATTCAAAAACTCATTTGGTGTCAGAGCCATTCCAAAACTATTTAAGTCTTCTGCCAATTCAATAGCACATTTATTCAAATCATTCAATCTTTCCTCAAAACGTATTGCTGATTTTGTTTTATCTTCACCCGCTCTTGAATAAGGTCTGTAGTTTTGACAAACTATGCCCAACATTTTGGGAAGCGGCTTCGACTTCCTATTAAAAACTTCAAATCCAGAAAGTTTTCTATTCCAATCTCTAAAAATCTCACTCAAATTCATCAACGCTTGACGACTAAAAATACTTGGATTTACAGGAACAATGAAATAGTCAGATAGCATCAAAAATAATTGATTTGTAGCCGAAAGTGCAGGTGATAAATCAATTATTACACAGTCAACATCCTTGGTTAATTCCTGCAATGCCTCATATGTCGATTTTGGTATGTGAGACATACCAGGAACATTAGCTACAGAGAGTGCAATGCTGCTTTCTAGTTCTGCAAACCTAATAAATCCAGCTAATAATTGCAGGTTTTCGTTTTTAATATATGTGTCAATTCGGGGTTTTTCCATGCCTAAAACAGGCAAGATGTAAGGCGAAAAATAGTTGTAAACATTGTTTTGCAAGAAAAAATCAGGACTATAATTATCAATAAGTCTTATTTGGTCGTCGCCATATAGATAATGGTCGTCAACAGTAATCTCAGTTAAATTACATTGAGGGTCAGCATCTATCATCAACACACGCTTACCCGCACTCGCTAACCCCCAAGCAACATTATAGGATAGTGTCGTTTTGCCCACTCCGCCCTTGTGATTGAAAAAAGTTATTATTTTCGCCATGGTCGATAGCTCCTCCCAAATATACTGTATATATTATAGTCTAATCCAGAAAAAAAGTCAATTGGATTATTTCCTATTTTTCAAATAGATAAAGGCAAAAAACGGCGCACCTATTAGGGCGGTTATTACGCCTATTGGGATTTCGGTTGGGGGGGATATTGAGCGGGCTATTGTGTCTGCCGCCACCATAAAAGTGCCGCCAAAGATGGCTGAAAGAGGGATGAGCAGTTTGTGCCTTGCGCCAAAAATGCGGCGTACAATATGGGGGGCAATGAGGTCAACAAAGCCTATAATGCCCACAAAGGCTATTGTAGAGCCTGTTAGGGATGCGGCGAGGATAAGCAGAACCCATTTTGTGCGTGACATATTTACACCTATGGTTTTTGCTGTTTCTTCACCAAATGTCATTATGTCCATTTCTTTGTGGTAGCGGACAACCGCCAGCACACCAAGGACTAAAATGGGCGTTAAAATTGCGATGGGCAGCCAGCCTTGCCCTGAAAAAGAGCCTAGTTGCCAAAAAATTAGGCGTTGTAGGGAGTCCCTATTCATTGTTATTAGCAATGTGGTTATTGCGTTTACAAAAAGGGATGCAACCATTCCCAAAAGTATTATTGTGTTGTTTTGCAGTGAGCCTTTGTCCATTTTTG
Source organism: Defluviitaleaceae bacterium (assembly GCA_009784355.1). Classification (GTDB taxonomy): domain Bacteria; phylum Bacillota; class Clostridia; order Lachnospirales; family WRAX01; genus WRBJ01. The sequence continues at coordinate 10,987 of WRBU01000010.1, read as the reverse complement.
AGGCAATGGCAATAACCAGCACCATGGTTGCCATTGCAAAGGCAAAACCCACGGCAGGCATTGTGAATACGGGCAAAAAAGATATGCCAAGCATTATAACCAAAGCCGCACCAAGGGACGCACCGCTTGAAACCCCCAGCGTAAAGGATGATGCCAAGGGATTGCGAAGCACGGACTGCATAACAGCACCTGAAACGCTTAAAGCAGCCCCAGCCACAAAAGCGAGCAAAACCCGAGGTAAGCGTACATTCCATATTATTGCGGTGTTTGTGGCGGACACATTATCTGCGCCGTCTATGCCAAAAAGCCTATATCCTATTATGCGCAAAATTTCTAATGGGTTGACAAAAACACTGCCTATCCCCACCGCCAAAATCAAAATTGCGGCGACAATGGCGGCAGATAGCAGTATTCTTTTTTTTGCATTTTTTTTAATTGTGCAACGCATTAAAAATCTGCTCCAAACCATTTGCAATATTGTGCGATTGGCGGCTTGTTGCATTTGTTTCCACAAGATGCAGGCGACCCGTTTGCACCGCATAAAGGGCGTGCCAGCCTGCACGGTTTTCCATACCGCCCAAAACATCGTCTGATGCCCAGCCTGTGTTTGCAATAATAACATCGGGGTTTAGCGCAAGCACAGCTTCATCCGCTACCTGTATCCATCCAAACTCGCTTGCAAAAACATTTATGCCGCCGGCCAACTCAATAAGCTCGTTAAGCCACGTGCCTTGCCCAAGAGTAAACATTGGTGCGGGGTCAATTTCAAAATAGACCGTAACGGACTCAAGGTCATTGGCTTTTGCAACAATATTCTCAATGCCGGCTTCGGTTTGGGCAACAAGCTGTGCGGCGGCGGCACTGGCATTTAACGCCTCGCCTATTGTCGTAATATCCGCCATAATATCTTCTATGGATGTAGCTGATTGTATGTATATCACCTCTGTCATGTCATACATAATTGCAAGCGGGCTGTTGCCCCAAAAAAAATCCATTACAATAATGATGTCGGGTTGTAAGGCTATTAATGCTTCCATATCAAGTCCAAACATGCTGAATTGCGGCAAATTTTGCGCTACATTCGGCACGTCGTGCGACTCGTCGTCAATGGCAATGATGTTTTGAGCTAGTCCCAAGGCTTCGATAATTTCTGTGTTTGATGCCCCAAGGGATACTATACGAAGGCTTGTGTCTTCGATATTTTCGTTGTTTTGTGCATTTACATAGCCGTTTTCATAACCGTTTTCGTGGTCGTTTCCTGTTCTTCCACATGCTGCCAAAAATATTGCTGTTAAAATTAGAATTGGTAGTAGCTTTTTCATTTGTTTTCCTCCTGATGTTAAGTGGCAGGCGGCAGGTTGCCGCCCCTACAATTAAAAAATCCCAAACGGAGGTTTGGGAGGTGTCAAAATCACGATAGAATTGCCTAGCGGCTAGTATCATCCCTCCTCTATATCCATGTAGAGTTACAAGGTTTTTAAAGCATTTGAATATTCCGACTAAAGTCTAATAAGACCAACACGGCTGCAGGACAGTTTGGGACTTTCACCCAATTCCTCAACATGCTTTATATTATTTAGTTGTACATCCATTATACAGCACGAAAAAACTCTTGTCAATAGGCATTGCATTTTTTTGCGGATTGTGATAAAATATTGGGATAAAGTTTGGGGAGGAAAATTTGATGAGACGTTTTGTAAGAAATTTTGCAATAGCTGTTTTTGCCGCTGTAATTGTCTTTGGAATTGATATTGCTTACGCAAATGCAAATAATGTCGGCGACATTGTGGGGCAGGTGCTGCATACAGACATACGTGTGACCATTGAGGATGTCCCTATAATGGGCTATAATTTTAATGCACAAACTTTTGTTGTGGTGAGGGATTTGGAGGCGCACGGCTTCACTGTTTCTTTTAACGAGCAAACAAGGCGGGTGGATATTGCCCGCGGTGCAAGCATTGCCCAGCCCCGATATGTTCCGCAAAACCTGCATCCCGTGGGAAGTGTGGCTTTTAATGTTCTGCATACAGACATTGTAACTTATGTTGCGGGGCAGCGTGTTGACAGTTTTAATATTGACGGCGCGACTGTTGTACGTATTACGGATATAGCAAATGCCGCAGGAGCTAACTTGCAATGGCACGAAAATACCCGTTTGGTAGCGGTGAATTTTCCAGCAGAGCCAATCGACCCTAGGGCTTTTGAGCAAGCCATTTTTAACATGATTAATGCTGAAAGGACAGCAAATGGTCTGTCTGCCCTTGTTTGGAACGAAGAAATTGCACAAAGAGTACATGCCAGAATAGAAAGCGGCATGGTGGCAGGCTCATCAAGCAATTTGCATATTGAACGTAACCACAATTTTAGATTTGGTGATATTACGCCGGAACTTATGTTTGAGGAAATTGTGTCAAATGACCGTTTTCAGGGTTTTATATTAAACCCTTACTTGGCAGGGGTTGGTGTTGCTTATAACGAAGTTTTTCAGCTTTTTGGTATACACGACCATTTTGGTGTGCTTGGTATTTATTTTATCACCCACGCAGGGGAAGTTGCCGCCAGTATAAACCCGTTTTTAATTAATAACATGATAGATGCCGGGCAGTTGCCGCAATCGCAAATTACACTAAACACAACAAGGGTAGCAACACCTGCAGAGCGTGCCGCATGGATTGCAGAATATTGGGCTTTGGGCGGCGCAAATGCTTTTGAACATGAGGTGTCAAGGCTTGTTAGTGAAGTTCGTGTGGCGCACGGTTTAAGCCCCGTAGAATTTTGCCCCATATTAAGCATGGCGGCAAGGTACTACACACAAATTTTAATACATTTGAACTACCGCACAAACCAAAGTGCAGGCACAGCCCATACGCAAGGCCCTTACACAACATCCGTAAACACGGCAAGGGCAATGGGGGCAACCCTTCGCTGGGGCGGCAATGCCTTCACCCCGGGGCGGCACACTCCGCAAGCTGTTGTGGACGGCTGGATGAATTCACCGGGGCACGCAAGATATATCCTTGACCCCGAACACCGTTTTGTGGGCATGGGTATGTCTTTAAACGAAGCAGGCACGCCGTGGCAGTATATGTTTATGTCCAATGCCCCGTCAATGCCTTAATTAAGCGAATAATTTGAATAGGAGATAATAACAATGGCAAAAGGTGATAAAAACGTAGAAATGATAACAAGCAGGGATGTGGACTTTGCGCAATGGTACACAGATGTGGTAAAAAAGGCTGGCTTGGTGGAATATAGCTCTGTTAAGGGCTGTGTTATTTTGCTGCCTTATGGATACGCAATATGGGAAATGATAAAGACGGAGCTTGATGCCCGCTTTAAAGCAGTTGGTAATGAGAATGTGTATTTTCCAATGTTTATTCCTGAAAGTTTGTTGCAGCGTGAAAAAGACCACATAGAGGGCTTTGCGCCAGAGGTGGCGTGGGTAACCCACGGCGGGGATGAGGAGCTTGAAGAGCGTCTTTGCATCCGCCCTACTTCCGAGGTGCTGTTTTGCGAGTATTTTGCAAATGCAATACAGTCGCATAGGGATTTGCCAAAAAAGTTTAACCAATGGTGCAGTGTTGTGCGTTGGGAAAAATCCACCCGTCCATTTTTGCGTACCCGTGAATTTATGTGGCAAGAGGGGCATACGGCACACGCAACCGCCGAAGAAGCCGATGCATTCACCCTTATGATGCTCCATCTTTACGCAGATTTTGCTGAAAATTATTTGGCACTGCCTGTGTTGCGAGGGCGCAAAACCGAAAAGGAAAAATTTGCAGGAGCAAAGGAAACCTTGACAATAGAAAGCATGATGCATGACGGCAAAGCATTGCAAACAGCCACCAGCCACAATTTTGGCAGTGACTTCGCAAAGGCTTTTGACATCACTTATACCGACAAAGAAAATAAATTACAACATATTCATCAAACATCTTGGGGGCTTTCTACCCGCTTAATTGGCGGCATTATAATGGCACATGGGGATGACAACGGACTTGTGCTGCCACCAAAAATTGCCCCGATACAGGTGGTTATAATACCCATTGCTTCCCATAAAGAAGGTGTGCTTGACAAGGCGTACGAGCTTGAAAACACGCTTTCCCGCCATTTCCGTGTTAAACTTGACGTGTCCGACCGTACCCCGGGTTGGAAATATGCAGAATATGAAATGAAAGGCGTGCCTATCCGCCTTGAAATTGGACCAAAAGACATTGAAAAAGGGCAATGCGTACTTGTGCTTCGTGATAATGGCGAGAAAATTGTAGCTTCTTTGGACAATTTGGTGGAGGAAGTGCAAATGCGTTTGTACACCATTCACAAAGCCATTTACGAAAAAGCCCGCAAAAACCGTGAAAACCGCACCAACACGGCATTTAGCATAGACGAGTTGCGTGAGAAATTGGACACAGCCGCAGGCTTTGTAAAAGCAATGTGGTGCGGCGAGCGTACCTGCGAGGACGCTGTTAAGGAGCAAGCCACAGCAACAAGCCGCCTAATGCCATTTGTCAGCGAAAATATTGGCGACACCTGCTTTGTGTGCGGCAAGCCGTCCGACACTTTGGTTGTTTGGGGCAGAGCCTATTAAAACGGGGGGATTGCATGAAACCCTTGAAACCTTTAAAACCCTTTGTTCGTGAGTTTTTAGACGAATTTGTTAGACGCTTTACAAGGCTTGGCATTGATGCCGAAGCCTTGGTTTTGTTTGGTTCACAGGCTCGTGGGGAAGCCAAGCTGTCGTCTGATATTGACATTGCCGTTTTGGCTACAGAGCTTTCCCCCACCCAAAGAGGTGCGTTACGTGGGCTTGGTGAAGAAATTGACGACAGATTGACAGTAAACCTTTTTTTCACTACCAAACAGGCTTTGATTGAAGCAGAGGGCGTTTTTGATACGAACAAATATATTCGTGATGAAGGGGTGGTATTGTGGCAACGATAGGTTATTTTGAGTATTCTAAACGAGATTTTGAGTATGCCGTGGGCAATCTTTCTCTTGGCTTTTACGACCCATGCGGAAGGTTTTGTCAACAAAGCGTGGAAAAGCGCATGAAACATTACATCGAGCAAAACGGAGATGCCAGCGACTTTGGATTTTTTACCACTCACAATCTTGGTAGGTTGTATGACAGAATTTGTCAAATAGCTGGTCAAAAAAATGACAAAGCCGTACGAGGCGACTTGTCAAAATTAACGGATTATTATTTTGATACAAATTACCCAAAGGCAATGAATATAGAGCTAACGCAAGAAATGGCGCAAGAGGCGGTTGATATTGCCGCATATGTTAATGAATGGATTGATGGATTGTGATTATAAGACTTGAACAGCCGGTGGATTATAGGGCGGTTGAGGAGCTTACTCGTGCCGCCTTTGACACCCCCGCAAGGATAGAGCGTTCGCAAATTGGTTGCCCGCTTGAGCACTATATGGTGCATTGTTTGCGACAAAAAGACGGAATAATGGAACTTAGTTTTGTTGCAGAGCTGGATGGTCGTATTGTAGGGCATATTATTTACAGCCATGCCCATATTTTACAGGATGACGGTTCTAGAATTGATGTGTTAGATTTTGGCCCTATTAGTGTGCTGCCTAGTATGCAGAAAATGGGCATTGGCGGGGCATTGCTGCGCCATTCTATTGACTGTGCAAAACAGCTTGGCTATGGTGCAATTTTCTTTTTTGGACATCCCGAATATTATCCTAAATTCGGGTTTGTGGAGGCAAAGGAATTTGGCACAACAGACAGCGGCGGCAATAACTACCCCGCTTTTATGGGTATGGAGCTTGTGAAGGGGTATCTTGCGGATGTGTGCGGCAAATTCATCGAAGCGGATATTTACAATACCGAATTAAATCGTGATGCGGCGAAAGAATTTGATAAAGAGTTTTGTAGGGGTGGACTAGCGCACGAAGTGCGCAAGTAGCCGCCTTTTATTGTGTTGGTTGATAACTTTATTTTGAGTAATTGATGGATATTGTAAAAAGCAGGCTTGTGCGGGCGGTTAAAAACCGCCCCTACGTTTTGCGGCAGATGGTGGATGATTTGTAGGGGCGGCTTGTAGCCGCCCTCTATGCTTTTGGTTTGAAGGTGTGTTTTGCAAGGCGTAAACTCCAGCGGGCGGTTGGTAACCGCCCCTACGTTGGGTACACAATGGTTGAACGTGTTGTTGTATACTTTGTAGCCGCATTTTTTGTTTAGCTGCGAGTGATGCGTTTTTTAGTAAAAATTAGTGCTGCCGTGCAGCATATTAATACGGCGATGCTTATAAATTGGGATGTTGATATGCCAAAAATTGACCCTCTTTGTGCGTCGCCACGTAAAAATTCAAGGGCAAAGCGGCCTATTGCGTACGGCATGGCGTAAAAGCAAATTAAATGCACGGGATGCCTTTCTTTTTTTGAATACGCCCAAATTGCGGCGAAAATTGCGAAATTTAGTGCGGATTCGTAAAGTTGTACTGGTATAAAGGGTGTGTCATTTGGTGCTATGGGCGAATTTGTAAAGGCAAGCCCTAGGGTGCTATGCTCTATGCCATAACAACACCCTACGGCAAAACAGCCAAGGCGCATTATGCCGTGAGCCAAAGGAAAAACGGGAATTACAAACCGAAAAATATTTTTGATGTCTTGTTTCATAAATTTTGCGTATATTGCCACTGCCAAAAGCGTGCCAAAAAGCCCGCCATAAAAAATCATGCCGCCAAAAAGCAGGGAAAGAGTGTCCCCAAAACTTCCCCCCGTGTGCTCTATAATATTAGACAAATGGGGCAACTGCACCAAGGCATACAAAAGAGAGCCGCCTAAAAAAATGCCGCCCCCTGCAAATGTTGTTACAAGCAAGATGTCAGATAATGTTAAATTGTATTTTTTTGCACGCAAGCTGGCTGTTGCCGCGGCTATTACCAAGGCGGCAATGCCTATAATGCCGTATGTAGAAAATGACTGCCCGAAAATTTCAAGATAAGGCAGCATTTTTTACCACCAAAAATAAAATGGTCTAAAACAAGCAAGCGAGCTGCTGCACGCCACAAAAAACGAAAAGCCAATCGCAAGTGCAATTATGGAGCATACCAAACCTGCCGTACCCATGCCGCTTTTGTTCCCATTTCTTTTTGCCATTGCCGCCAAAACAACGCCGGGAATTGCTAAAAACAAAGAAAGCGGTGTATAGCTAACTACCAATGCGACAATACCTAGCACCATGGATGCCAAAGCAAGGCTTTGACCTGGTTGTTCTGCCGACGGTGTGGGTGTGAGGTGGTGATGCGGCATATGTGGTGCGTTAGTTTGCGGGTTGTTTGCGGGTTGTTTGCCGCAATTTGCGCAAAAGGCTGCATTTTGCTCTAATTGTTGACCGCAAGCACTGCAAAAATTCATAGTTAGCCCTCCTTAAAGTTGTTGTAATTGTTATTTTATATTGAAAAATGCGAGTTGTCAATACGGATTTTGTAGGGGCGACTTGTAGTCGCCCGTTGGAGCTTACAATTTGACAAATATGCCCCCTATCCGAAGCATGTCGGGCGGTTAAAAACCGCCCCTACGAGAGCGTTGTTTTGTATAGTTTTGTTATGGGGTGGCGTGTTTGGGCATCTACGAAAATGTGTTGCCCTGAGGGTAGGATGGCGGCTTCGTTGCGGCGAATTTTTCTGTTTAGGGCGGTTTCGGCTTGGTTTATTGCGTGGGTATGTTGCTGTTTGGTGGCTATTTTCAGAAAAGGCGGCATGTTTACTCCTTTTACCATTTCCATCCAGTCTATTATCATATGCTCCATTAAGGCATCTTTTGCCACGCCGTCAAGGGCTTTGCAAAAATTAAATATTTTTTCGGCATAGGCTTCCAAAGCCATGCCCTTTTTTTGAAAGCTCTCACCCATGCGGCGAAAAAAGGCAAAGGGCGAAAGTCCACCTGCCCCCATGGCATAACCTATTGTGCGCAAAAAATGGCTTTTGTTTTGGGTGTTTTGCAGGGCATCTTCGGTTAGGTACAGGGTGTTTAAGTCTGCCTCGCTCATCCACGGGCTTTTTATTATTTGATACGGCGGGTGTGCGTCAAAAATAATTTCGGGATGATTTTTGCGGAGGGCGGAGCCGTGCAGCATTTTTAGAAAGCCCAGTTGGAGTTTATGGGGTGCTAGGTCAAATGCCGAATTAAAGCTATTTTCAAATTCTGTCAGCGTTTCGTTTGGCAGTCCCGCAATAAGGTCAAGATGGATGTGTATGTTACCTGCCGCAAGCAGACGGCGGATGTTTTTTGCCACTTTTTCAAGGTTAGTTTTTCGGGTGGATGCCGAAAGGGCTGGGGCAAAAAAGCTCTGTATGCCTGCTTCTATTTGAAAAAGCCCCGAGGGGGCTGTGGCAAGCAGGCTAAGTGTAGCATCATCAAACAAATCTGCGGCGACCTCAAAATGAAAGCATTTGTCGCTGTTAAGCCCCATTATATATTCTATAAGCTCGTACGCCCGTGCTGCATTACAGTTAAATGTGCGGTCTACAAATTTTATCACCCGCACATTTGCTTTGGAAAGTTTTGCCAGTTGCCCCTTTGCGGTTTCGATGTCAAAAAACCGCACGGGGTCGTCGCCTGAAAGGCAGTAAGCGCAGGAGAAAGGGCATCCTCGTGAGGTTTCTATATAGGCTATTTTGCCGGTTAGGGCTGTTAAATACTCATCTGTGAAAGGGTCAATTTGGGTGTCGCAGTCGGGATGCGGGACGCGTGATGCAGCGTCCCCTACGAGGTAGGCGGGGAGGGTTTTTTCGCCTTCGCCGTTTAGGACTGCGTCTGCGCCGTTTTGCAACCAAAAATTTGCGTTATGCTCTGCTTCAGGGCCGCCTAGGACTATTTTTGTGTTTGGTAGTTTTTTGCGTATTTCTTCCAATATATATGGTAGTTTTTTTGCGTTCCAGATGTAGGTGGGGATTGCGACGATGTCGGGAGCTGGCGACCAATGGTCGCCCCTACAAATTTCGTCTATGGTTTGGTTTATGTTTGCTTCTATTACTTTTACGTTATGGGTGTGGCTGCAGAATTTTTTGACGGCGGCGGATAGCACCCATGCGGCTAGGCATGAGTGGATGTATTTTGAGTTTATTGCTAGGATTATTACTTTTTTCATATGTTCTCCAAAATGCAAACGGGCGAGCATTGCTCGCCCCTACGATGACTGTTGAAATTAGTGTTTGTTGCCGCAGTTTGCGCAAAAGGCTTGTTGACCCGGGGTGTATGAAAGCCCGCAACCTGCGCAGTTTTTTTCGTTGCCTGTTGGCAGTTTGTTGCCGCAGTCGGCGCAAAATACGTCAGTACCAAGGGCGTATGCCTTGCCGCATGACGAGCAAAACGCCTCTGGACCCGCATCTTCTACTAATTTTTCTAAAAGCTGAATTTCTTCGTCATAACGGCTTGCTATTTCGGCAATTTTTGCCATTTTTTCTTTTTGGTCTGTTTTGTATTCATCAATTATTGTGAAGCGGGAAGCCAGTGTGTCCATTGACGCATTTCCGCCTGTGTGCAAGTCGTAGGCGGACTTGCCAATATCGTGGAAGTCTTTGTCAATTTTTGCTTGCACTGCGTCAATGTCGTTTTGCACCGCCTGTGTAAGAGCCTGTTTTTTGTCTTTAAGGTCGGCTATGTCGCTTTTTACCTTTGCAAGATTGCTCATTTTGTCGCCTCCCCTATTTAGTTGTTAAGCTCGCTCTTTTTTAAGAATGTTAGTACAAAGCCGCCTATTGACACAAGCAAGGACGCAATGGCAAAGAAAGATGGGCGGGCAGAAGTAAGAGCTCCGCCGAACCAAGCGCCAATGTCGCTTCCGTTTGCAAGTATGTAAATAATGAAAACTATTGTCATCAAAGCCGAAAGACCAAAGCCGGCCAAAGCGGCATTTACAGTATGTTGGTGCTTTTGGCTTGATAAAAGCATGAAGGCAGCCAAAGCCGCAACGGATATAATACCAACAACAAGTTGAATTGTAGCAACAGTGTTTAAACCGCGAATGGGTGCTATTGCATCACGTCTGTTTTGAATTGTGTTGGGGTTTGTTTGGTTTTGCTCCCAAGCGTTGTGTTCACGCATTACGGGGCTTGAAAAGCTGTGGGGGTAAAAACGCACTCTTTCTGCATTAGGCATGATGCGGTCTTGGGCAAAAGTGAGCCATGCACTAAATGTTAATGCCGCCAATACAACAGCAAGAGCCATAATTAAACCTTTTGCCATGCCAGCATTTAAACCGCCGGCCAAATTTTTAATTTTGTCAACGGCTGGATTTGGGTTTGCTGTTACGCCGCCTGCTTGCGGGGCGGGCTGTGGTGCTGGTGCGCTTGCCGTGCCTTCTGTTTTGTTGCCGCATTTGGCACAAAATGCCACATTGGGCTCTAATTGCGTGCCGCAAGAATTACAAAAACTCATAATATCCTCTCCTAATAAAGTAAATATTTTATTCTAGCAAATATTGTACCACATGCCCATTGATTTTGCAATAGGGTAATGGTAAAATGTATAAGATGGAGCTTCTTGCCATCTACCACGAAAGGATGATAATATTGAACAACCTAACAATGCTAACAGATTTTTATCAAATAACAATGATGCAGGGGTATTTTTTGTCGGGGCGCAGTGAGGACCCTTCAGTTTTTGAAATGTTTATCCGTCAAAATCCCGATGGCGGGGGGTTTAGCGTTTTTGCAGGGCTTGAACAATTTGCAGAGTATATTGAAAATTTGCGCTTTAATGAAGCAGACATTGCGTATTTGCGTGGTTTGGGGCTGTTTGATGAGCGTTTTTTGGAGTATTTGCGTGGTTTTAAGTTTACGGGCGACATTTACGCCATGCGTGAGGGCAGCGTGTTTTTTCCTCACGAGCCCGTGGTAGTGGTAAAAGCCCCCATGGCGCAGGCCAATTTTATAGAAACCGCCCTGCTTAATATTTTAAACCACCAAAGTCTTATTGCCACAAAGGCGGCAAGGGTGAATTATGCCGCTGGCGGTAATGTT